>NZ_JBQIKP010000099.1:0-2343 GCF_056796775.1 Schaedlerella sp. | reverse complement strand
GTAATACCGGCTACCCCTTGAAGGGGTCCTCATATTCCTTCACGCTCAACTTGTCCTGCATAATGTCACTCTTCTCCTGATCCTGGATATACTTCTTTATCGTTGCCTCGTTCAGACCGACTGTGCTCACGTAATATCCCTCCGCCCAAAAATGACGGTTTCCGTATTTGTACTTTAGGTTTGCGTGCTTGTCGAATATCATCAGGGCACTTTTTCCTTTCAGGTACCCCATAAAGCTCGACACGCTATACTTGGGCGGTATACTTACCAGCATATGGGTATGGTCGGGCATCAGATGTCCTTCGATAATCTCCACGCCTTTATACGCGCAGAGTTGTTTTATAATGTCACGTATACTTACTTTGTATTGATTATAAATTGCTTTTCGTCTATACTTGGGAGTAAAGACAATGTGATACTTGCACATCCATTTCGTATGTGCCATACTATTTGTCTTGTTAGCCATAAAAATCACCTTTCCTTTCGTTATGTAGTAGCTTGAACAACTCTATCATAACGGAAAGGTGATTTTTGTGCTATAAGCACTTGCTACACCACCCGCATAGCAGGTGGTTTTTTGTTTCGCACGCCTCCATTTTTCGGAACACGAAAAACTCCGTCGTACTCAACCGGCTAAAGCCGATAGTAAAATGTTACAGGTCACACCTTGACCAGGCGTGCCCTGTAACTCAGGCCGTCATTTTAAATTGACTGCGGCAATGGACGGCCTGAATCCCAGCTTTTATGTGCATCCTCCTGACCAATCAGCGTAGTGATTGGTCGGTGTGTGGCATGTAACAGTAAAATAGCGGCTGCAGTAATCGGATATGTTTTAGAAAAGATTCCACCTGTACGGTTGGATGCTAATCCGAAGTCGCATTTTCATTGCAAACTGCATAAAAATGTGATTTCGGATTGCAACCGTACAGGTGGAAAAGATTTATTTGAAGGGATTGCAAAATGTGTCATTCCCCCTGATTCTCCGCGTACGCAATGATCAGATCCACCATCCTCCCATAGCTCTTCACGCCTTCGCTCTGCCCGTTCGCTTTCAGATAGGTATCATTCACCTTATCGGAAACCTCCGCCACTGCCCCATCATAAGAATCCCAAAACCGGGAATTTTCCCGCAGATCCGCTTCCACCGCTTCGTCCAGTCCTTCCCGGACCGCCTGCCACTCTTCTGTATCCGCCCGGCGCAGCGCATTCATGCAGTACACCCACCCCATCAGATATCCGCTGTATTCAAAATCCTGTTTTCCGGATCCGACGCAAGCCAGAAACGCGATAAAATTCGCTTCTTCCTCCTGCATAAATCCCCGCAGATGGGATAATTCATGGCACAGCGTAAAAGGAATATTATAGTCGATCATATCTGCATTAAAATTCGCTTCTATCGTAAACGGAGAATATACCCCGGACAGGTTCTGATAGGACAAGATTTCCGATATACAGACAGGCTTTGGATGAGGATAGTACCCATTTAGATCCAGATATTCCTCCGCCAGTTTTTTCATCGCCTGTACAGCATCCTGTTCCTTCTCCGCAGACATTGTCAGAATCATTGTCCCACTGTCACCGCGCTCCACCTGCCCCGCCAGGCTGTTGACCTCCTCTGTCAGCCACAGGCAGACTGTCTTCAATTCCTCCGTCGTATACTGCTTTGCCTCCAGCCCGGACTTCTCCGAAAAGGATTCCCTCTGGTAATTCACTCCGCAATTGGTCATATACAAAAACAGCAGCAGTGAAACCGTAAGAAATATTCCTGACGCCCACCTAAGCGCATTTTCTCCGCCATGTCCGAAACGCACGGACTTCACAACAGCACGCACTCCTGTCACCGGAAGCAGGATCAGCAGCACATAGAGTCCGATCTCTACAACAGAAAAAGGCGCCAGTCCCGTCACCCTTCCCACAACCGCAGTCAGCTTCTGATAAATATGTACCGCATACCACTCCGCAAATCCCGGTATCTGCCTTGCGCACACCAGCAAAATCCCTGCAGCAGCCAAAAAAACGCAGGCCGCGATCAGCCTTTTTTCTGTTGTTCCCAGTTTCTTTTTTTCTTTCATCTTACAGTTTCCGTCCTCAATCGTTGTCTAAAGATCTGTAGAAAAAGAACTGATACAGATTGCGCAGGATGTGTCAGTTCTTTTCCTACAGATCCTAACTATGATTATATCCGATTTTCCCGGCCCTCTCAATATGGCATCCTCTGGAAATGCTGAAAAAAATATTAGTAACTCAAACTTCGCACTTGAATAAGCGCCTATGCACCTTGAAAATCCAATAAAAACTGGCAATAAAATAGCATGAAACACTCTGTTTTTGGTATAATTGAAT
>NZ_JBQIKP010000098.1:0-3542 GCF_056796775.1 Schaedlerella sp. | reverse complement strand
TGAACTATCCGGTGCTCCCTGTATGAAGCATGATTGATGCAGGGAACACCACAAAAATTAGTTTATTACTAAAAAAATGATTGAGACGCTACACTAGTACATCCGAACTGCCCCTGCGACAGACCGGGATAGCGCTGGAACCTAAAGCTGCTGTGCAGGCAGAAAAGGAAGTAACGACTTTTAAGAAATATTTTTAAAAATAGGATTGACTCTGACGCTATGTCATAGTATATACTCAAAATTGTTCAGAACAGGATCGCGGCCGCATCTTTGAAGAACTGAACAGATTATGAATCAGCCGAATTGCCGCGAAGGGATGCCCTTTGGGTAAACCACAGAATAAAGGCAAAAAAAACGGGAGGAAATACGATGCGAACGGTAAATGAAATCAGCAAACTTACAGGGATCAGTGTCCGCGCGCTCCATCATTATGACGCGATCGGTTTGTTAAAGCCCACCAGGGTAACGGAGGCAGGCTACCGGCTTTATGACGGCGCCGCATTGAAACGCCTGCAGAATATCTTATTTTTCCGTGAACTGCAATTTCCATTAAAGGAAATCAAGGTCATCCTCGACAATCCGGATTTTGACCCGGGGGAGGCGCTTGCGCAGCAGATCAAATTGCTGGAGCTGCGGCGAAAGCATATTGATGAACTGATCTCATTTGCCCGTGAAGTCCAAAAAGGAGGAACAGATATCATGAATTTTGACGCATTTCAAAAGACAGAGTTTGACCGGTATGCAGAGGAGGCCCGGGAGAAATGGGGCACGACGAAGGCATACGCGGAGTATGAGCAAAAGAGAAAAGGAAGGACAGAGGAGGAAATGAAAACAGCTGCGGACAGGATGATGGCTTTGTTTGCCGAACTGGGTTCTCTTCGGGAGCATTCGCCTGCCGACAGGGAGGTACAGGAAAAAATAGAAGAGCTGCAGGCATGGATCACAGAGAACTATTATCACTGCACCGATGAGATCCTCAGCGGATTGGGTCAGATGTATGCGGGCGATGAACGAATGAAGCACAACATCGACCAGGCGGGCGGAGAAGGGACTGCTGAGTTTGTCAGCCAGGCGGTCGCTGTCTACTGCTCCGGCAGAAAGAAATAAAAACTATCCGGGGGGTGATCCTTTCCCGCTCCTGCAGGGACAGCCCCTCCCTTGCATAAATCTCACCGAACGCAAATTCCACAATATACTTTCCCAGGTCCGGTGAGATCTGCTTCAGGGATTGGATCACCGCTTCCACCCATATTTATCAAAAAAGGATCACTTCGCCTTCTCAAACCTCTTCTTAAGCACCACAGCACAGACCAGACTGATCAGCGCGACGATCGTAGAATAGATCCCCACATAGATCGTATCTCCGTTTCCATAATTGATCAGCAGAGTACAGATCGTCGGCACCATGCCGGCCACCAGAAAGCTGGGGACATGGTACACGAAGGAGATCCCCGAGTAGCGGACCTCGGTCTCAAAATAGGAGGACCAGAGGGAACCGATACACGCCCAGATCAGGTTGTAGGCGATGCTCCATCCAAGCACAACCCCAATGATCGTGATCCAGAGGTTGCCGCCGCTGATCTCGATGACCTTCAGGGTAGGGATGCTCAGGATGGCGGACGAAGCGGCCCCGATGACAAAGGTTTTGGTATTTCCCAGCTTCTGGGCGCACCAGCCGCCGAAGAGCGTAAACGGGATCTTGAAGATACACGCAATGATTGTAATGACATAGGTCTGGATCAGCGGCATCCCAAGCCATCCTGTACAGTAGGACAGGATCCATACGATAAAAATATTGTAAAATGTTCCGTCAACCCATCTGGTACCGCTGCCCAGCAGAAGCGTCGGCCAGTAATTCTTTACCATGGGGATAAAACCTACCTTTGCCTTTTTGCCTTCCGCCTCCTGCTGCTCCAGCCTTGCCTGAGCCGCCTTAAAATCAGCAGTCTCCATCATATCGCCCTTCAGCCGGACCGCAATGAGCGTCAGCACGATAGCCGCCAGGAACGGAACTCTCCATCCCCAGGTAAAGAAGATGCTCTCATCCAGAAAATAGTTCGGCAGCGCGATCAAAATGGATGACAGGCCGAAGCCAATGGGAAGTCCGATCTGTGGAATACAGGAAATGAAATTCCGCTTGGATTCGGGCACATTTTCATAGGCCATCAGGATTCCGCCGCCCCAGGTGCCGCCCCGGCCGAAGCACTGGAACAGCCGCATCGCCTGCAGGATAAATACGACGATGATCCCCGCCGATTCCGCCGGCGGGAGCAGACCGATCACAGAAGTAGAGATCCCCATCATCAGTAGCGAAGTATACATGGTAAATTTCCGTCCCTTTTTGTCCCCGATGTGTCCGAAAAATACCGCGCCGAAGGGGCCGGCAATATAGCCGATGGCGAACGACATGTAGGACAGGATCAGCGCGGTGACCTCATTGCCGCTGATCGAGAAAAATACTTTGCTGAACACTGTTCCTGCCGCCGTACCATAGAGCAGGAAGCAATACCATTGCACCGCGCTTTCAAAAAGTGTGATCGCAGCTGTCTTTTTAAAATTTTTATCCATAATTCATTTTCCCCCATTCAGTCCTCTTCACCCTCATAGTATTTGAACGGCCACGGTCCGGAATAGTCCGCGCCTGCCGGGATGATCATATAGTGTGTGTTGATCTGGCCGTCCTGCAGATCGTGGATCAGATACGCGGGATTTCCCAAAAAGAAACGGTCTCCGCCTCCTTTGAAATTGTCGGCGGCTTCTTCCGGTGTCACATCCGGCCCGGTCTTTGCCCGGAAATCCACTTCCATCTGCATGGCGACAGGCGGGCAGGTTACAGCAGGAATGCCCTGCCATTGTGTAAAGATCCCGGTATGCATATGGCCGCAGCACAGCCGTACATTGCGGTGGAGTCTTAAGATCTCCGCAAGCCGGTCCGCCTGTCCGAAGCCCTCATCCATGGCCGGAAGTCCGGTCACAAACGGCGGATGATGCGTAAATACCAGAGTCGGCTTGTCCGGATATTCCACGATCTTTTTCTCCAGCCACTCCGCTACTTCATCCGTCAAACCACCGTAATGGCAGCCCGGAATGCTGGTATCGATGACGATTACGCGGATCGGCTGATCATCGATGGTATAGCATATGTAAGGCTTGATATCATCCATAACAGGCGTTTCGGAATCAAACATCTCCAGATAAAAATCACGCTTATCATGGTTGCCCGGAACGATATAGCAGGGGCGGGGGAGCTTCCTCAGGCCCTCACGCACGATCTCATAACCTTCCCTTGTACCGCCTTCCGACAGGTCTCCGGTCACGACAAAAAATTCCGGCAGCTCATACTCCTTTAATTTTAGAAAATATTCCACCGTCCGGTTCATGGCAGTGATCGTGTCCGCTTTTTGAAACGAAAGCTTCCCGTCGCCCCGCAAATGAAAATCTGAAGTATGAAAGCTTTGTAGGACTTGTAGAGTGCAAAAGGGCATAAAATCCCCCTCCCCATGAAAAGGGGCTTTTTAAATGGGATACGATATGATACAATA
>NZ_JBQIKP010000097.1:0-3619 GCF_056796775.1 Schaedlerella sp. | reverse complement strand
TCCAATTGTAAAATCGTCCTACCAGGTAACCATATGAAAAACCAAGGGGAAAGTATGCCATTTTTTAAGGTTTTCCAGTATTCCTAACTGTCATTTAGAGCCAAAATCAATCATCATTCATTAAAATACTGTCTTTGAAGGACAATTTATCAAGAGTAAGCCAATCAGATTTAGGATTGGCTTCATAAAAACAACCAATTTCACGGATTCAGGTTATACCTAACTTCTCGATAAACTGGAATTTACTTAACAATATGTGCTGTTATAATTGTATAACTATATGAATTGATAGTAATTTTGATATTTTCAACTTCGCAATACCAATTTTTACCCTGTTTGTATATATTACAATTTTTATCCAACACCTTATTTTTGCAATACTCAACAACATCTACTGTATCTATTTTTAGGTTTCTTCTAATTCTATCAACTCCCATTTCAGTTGTATGAATTTTGTCAATATTATCAAGTAATATCTTTTTATCTTCCATTCTTTCTTTTCCTCAAATTCCGATTGAACAAAATCGCTGCGCAATGGCCTGCCAGGGCTGTGGCGCAGTTTTTACGTCCCTCTAAATAAAAGCAGTGGAAAAATCTTCCGCAATACGGTATTGTTAAGTTACCACACAAAACAATCAAATACGGAGACCTCCACTGCCTATGAATACAATAACATTTTTTGGTGTCTTCCGCAACCGGAATTATGATGCCAATGCACCTCCCCGGTAAGTAGACATCACTTTAAACACTTAATACTACTTATCATGGAGGTTTTTATGTACGAAGATATTTTTGAATCCATCCGCCAAGCTGCGGAAAAACGCAACCTTAGGGAACGGACAATTCAACTGTATTGCAGTAATGTCAGCTATTTCCTGCGCTGCACCAATAAGCCTGTTACTGACCTCACGCTTGAGGATGCAGATGCCTTTCTTACCATGAAACGTCTGGCGGGCAGGTCCCCTGAAACTCATAACCACTATCGTTCCTCTATCAAGTTTCTCTACAGAAGAGTCCTGAAGATTACCTGGGATGACGAGGAAGTCCCTGCCATGAAGCGTGAGCGGAATCTTCCGACTGTGCTTACGCCACAGGAGATCAATGCCGTCATTGAAGCGACTGATAACCTCAAGCATAAGGCGATCATCGCTACCATGTATTCTTCCGGGCTGCGTGTATCTGAGGCTGTCCATTTGCACTATGATGATATTTCCCGTACTAACATGACCATCCATGTCCGGGAAACAAAAGGCCGCATCGACAGATATACGATTCTTTCCCAGAGGAATCTCGACCTGCTTACCGAATACTGGTTTCAGTGCGGCAGACCAAAGGGCATTCTCTTCCCGAGTTCATGGACTGGGGATTACCTCGATATTTCAAGCGTTAACCAGTTTTTCAAAGCAAGCGCTAAAAAGGCCGGCATAATACGCCGCGTGTCTTCCCACGCCTGCCGTCACAGTTTTGCCAGCCACTTATTCGAAAACGGGGTGGATATCAAATATATCCAGTCACTTCTTGGCCATGTCGATCCCCGCTCTACAGATGTATATCTGCATGTAAGCAACAAAACGCTGCTTGGAATCCGCAGCCCTTTTGATGTTTCGGAAGGCGGTGGGTCATGAACGAAAACTGCACGGTACAGGATGTGTTTAACCGCTTTTATCCTGATTATGAAAAAAAACATGGGCAATGGAAGGAACTCACACTTTCCGGTGAGGAATTCATCAGGAGATTTCTGATGCATGTTCCTCCCAGGCGTTTTGTGCGGATCCGGCATTACGGCCTGCTTTCTTCCCGGAATAAAAACAGGAAGATTACACTATGCCGCAACCTGCTTGGCTGTAAGAAATACATTTCCAGGCTTAAGGATCTTGATACGCCCGCTATGATCAAGCTGCTCTATAACAAGGATGTCTGCAAATGCTCATCCTGCGGAGGGAACATCATCCCTCTGCCATCTGGCAGGTATTACATAAGACCTGAGCCGCACTTATTATGTTGAATACCAGCAGCTGAATATTTTTAAAAATGCTTCCTATGGAGGCTTATTCGTGGTGCGCTGGAAATGATTTTAAAAAACTCTCTCTCCATATGCACAGGTATCCAATATACTGTTTTGCAAAGAGCGTCAAAATTGAAAGCCCATATACAGCGGCTACCCGGATGCGCCTTTGTTCAACCAGGAAAAATCGAAACTGATGCAAACGAAAGGGCAGTTGCAAAAAAGCCAAGACTGCTTTTTCCAGCCTCGTTTCCTGATCTGTCAAGTCTGTCGCAATCCCACCGAATCACTTACCTCCCTTTTTCAGATCCCGGAAACAGGAAACAACCGGCGCGATCACACCAATGCAGGCCAGCCCCATAAGCAGCAGCCAGAACAGGAAGTCTGACCGGTCCCCGGTCTTCGGGGTGTCCGGGATCTCCGGCTTCCTTTCATCCTTCATGGTCACCTTCTGAATCTCCCCGGTGTTCCGGACTTCAAACCGGATGTCCTCCGCTAACAGATACCCCTCCGGCGCACTCTCTTCATGGAGCGTATACTCCCCGGTCGGCAGCATTTCCATATAGTGGGGCTTGTCTTCAGAAACCCAGCTCTCCACCGCCTTCCCGTCCTTGTCATAGACCGTCAGCTTCGCTCCCGGCAGTTCCTTCCCGGCAATGTCTGTCTTTGAGATCTCTACCCTGGTCACGTCATCCTTCATCTCCACCTTCTGGACTTCGTTCGTATTTTCTACGGTAAATTCGATGGGGCTGGCGGTCACATACCCTTCCGCAGGCAGGGTCTCTGTCATCCGGTAGGTCTTTCCCACCTCCAGTTCCCGGATGATATGGGGTTCCTTCCCGGAAATCCATTCGTCCACCACAGTTCCGTCGGGATCTGTCACCTGCAGCTTCGCGCCTTCTACTTCGCTTCCGTCCGTCAGGGATACTTTGGAAAACTCCACTACGGTTGTCTCATTTTCAAAGCAGAGCACAGACGGTACGGCTGTCCTTCCCATATTTTCGGACGGGATGTCAAACTCCTGCATTTCCCCCATGGTGGTGAACCCGGGAGCCGCAGCGGTCTCCTTCACGTAATAAGAAAAGCCCACCGGCAGGTCTGCCGTAAATGTCAGTTTCCCTTCGGCATCCGCAGCCTTTTCCTCGATGACGGTATCCGCCTCCAGGAGCACGTCTCCCCCGGCATTGGTGATGTCCTCCCCTGCGCACAGGGAAAATACCGTCCCCGGCACCGCACGGTCGGAATCCTTTTCTGTTTTCAACACCTGGATCTCCACCTTCTGGCGCTGGTTCTGCCAGTCCGTGGAAAATGTCACCACCGGGGTATCCTGGTCCCGGTAGGTCAAGTCCACTTCCCGGATTTCCCCATCTAAGAGATAACCCTGGGCGGTTTCTAAGACAGCTTTCCCATCCTCTCCTGTGGCTGCTTCCCCCAGCAGGGTATCTGCCTTTACGATGGTTTCTCCACTTCTTATAATGTCAGCTTTTGTATACAGGCCAAATACAGCTCCTTGGATCACGCCTCCGCTGCGGGCATCTTTCTTTACAACGGAGATCTCCGCTTTCTGCAGCTCATTTTCAAACTCTGCGGTCTGCTCCACCACCGGCGTATCCT
>NZ_JBQIKP010000096.1:0-3803 GCF_056796775.1 Schaedlerella sp. | reverse complement strand
GGATACTATTCCCTGAGATTCAGAAAACCAAGAAAAAGCTGTTAAAAATGTAATGTTTTTATAGCTTAGAAAAATAAAATTAAATTTATGCGTCAGAGCTGTTTGATGAACCAAAGGGATAGAAAAATGTCTGTGAATATGGTAAAATGATATTTATAATTTACGTTCAGCCAGGCCGCAGATTGCAATGCATGATGATCGTTATTCACGGGCTTAGTACATGGGCTGGGAATATTTCCGGAAAGGAGTGCGGCAGTGAAAAAGAATTTTACAGTATGGCTGATGCTTTCGGCTGCGATCATGCTTTTCCTGCCATGGTCAGCCGTGACACTTGTAAAAAGGGATGCAGGAAAACAGGCAGATCAAAGGGAGGATTCAGGTGATGAAGATAAAAACAAAATTTGGAATGGCAATGCAGATTTTATGTATCTTATGCCTGGCGGGATCCACGCTATATTTCATGATCGGATGGAATCAGATACCGGCGGAAGTGCCGGGACATTATAATTTTGCCGGGGAAGTGGATTCGATGACAGGAAAAGGTTCCCTGATCTTCCTGATTGTGCTGAACTGGGTGATGTATCTGGGAATGTCCGTACTGGAGCACTTTCCGCAGGCGTGGAATACCGGTGTAAAGATTACGGCGCGAAATCGGACAAGGGTGTATCGGATTTTGTATCACATGCTCGTCTGCCTGAAATTCTCTGTGGTGCTGATCTTTTCTTTTATCACAAGCTGGCATGAGAACTACATGCCGCCCTGGTTTTTAGCAGCAACGCTGTTACTGACATTCGGGCCGATGATATTTTTTCTGGTCCAATTGTGGAGAGTCAGGTAGAAGTCTGTAATATAGGAGGTGTCCATGGGGCGGGATAAAAATGACGTAAAGGGAAATCCAATGATAAGCTCCGGACTTTATGTACTAAAGCACAAGGATCTGGACGTGGCAATGGTTCAGATAGACAGGGCAAGCGGAAAAATTGAGTATGTACCGGATATCTTTTTGCCGGAAGAACTTCCGCCGGGTGTGGGAGAGGACAGCGGCAGGATAGCGGCCTGGTGGGCATCCCGTGCCGTACCGGGTACCCGCAGAGGCATCCAGCAGGTGCTGAACTATCTGCGGGAGGAAACGAATCTTTCTCTGATGCTGTCAGCCTATGGACTGAGCCTTACGGACCATTACTGGATGCAGCCCATCGGGGAAGAACTGTATTGGAAAGACCTGAATTTTTATGACCATGATTTTGCGGATGAGTTGGGAAATCTGCTGATCGGATCCGGAAGGATCGACATGAAGTCTCACATTTCCAAATTTTCCCCAGCTTCTTCTGTAAACGGAGAAATGAAGAAAAAATGGGTGATCATGGACAACATCCGCTATCTGATGAAGGTCAATATGAATGACTATGGTCAGCAGTCCGTGAACGAGGTGATTGCAAGCAGACTGCATGAAAGGCTGGGTTGGAAAAATTATGTATCCTATCAGCTTGACAGGATCCTGGCTGAAGGACGGGAGTACCCCTGCTCTCTGAATCCGATGTTTACTTCTTCGGAGCTTGAATTTGTATCTGCATATCAGCTGGTGAAGGATTATAAGGTGCCCAATGCGGTTTCTGAATTTGAAGCCGTGATCAGTCAGGCGGTACAGTATGGAATGGACGAAGGCACTGTGCGTGAACAGCTGGAATATACGATCATGACAGATTTTATTCTGAGCAATACGGACCGACACTATAATAATTTTGGGTTTCTGTATGATTCGTCAAAGCACCGGCTGACTGCCATGGCTCCCATTTTTGATACGGGAAATGCCCTGTTTTACAACCAGGAGATCATTCCTTCCGGACGCCGCCTTCTGAATATTCCGGTGAGTTCCTTCTGCGGCCGGGAGGTGGATATGCTCCGGTATGTAAAGCGGACGGGGCTGGTGGATCTAAAGCTGCTTGACGGTTTTTACGAAGAGGCGGAAAGGATGATAAAGGAGTATACGGATATGCCGGAAACCAGGGCAGCGCAAATTGCCTGTACAATCCGGCAGAAAATGGAATATCTGGATTTGTTTCAGCAGGGAAAGAAAATCTGGAAAATGGAAAAGTATTGGTAGATACACCGTGAGGATATGGAACAGATAAAGGGATTGGCAGGATTGGGTGATGGAGAGAAAAAAAATAGAAATGCGCCGGGAGGGGAATCGGCTGATCATAGGGGATTCTCCGCAATTGATCGTGGATCTTGACAGCCAGGAAAATCATCTTCTGGTCGAGGGGAAGCTACGCCCTTATTACCGGGAGGTGGCGTTCAGCCAAGACCTGCTGGAAGGAAAACGCGGGAATGTGCTGGCTGCTGCGGTGAACTATTATTATGACCAGGCATGCCGGATCGCACAGGGGATGCTGGCAGCGGAAGCTTACCGGAAGTCCGGAAAAATGAAAGTGTAAAGTAAACAGGCTGCTTGTAACTGGATTGTAATATAAATGTGTTTCATCAAGGAGATAATATGAACAAAAGAACGTTATCGAGCGAGCTGCTTGCAGGCGCAAGGTACTTAAAACGCAGGACAGTCCAGAAAAATGTGGTCAAGATCCAGATGATCACCAGGGCGCTGATCGAAAAGATTTCGGATGAGATGGGAATCCATTTGCGGTGCCTCATGAGGGGCTGGAGGCCGGCAGCATCAAGGTGGGAATGCACCTGATCCGGCTGAAAACCCCGGTTAGCTTTGGAAGTGAGGAGTTTGACCCGGTGGAATTTGTATGCTGCCTGAGCGCAGTGGATCATAAGACCTATCTGAAAGCATTTTTCAATCTGGTCAATATGCTCCAGACGGAACAGTTCAAACAGAAGCTGCACGAATGCCGGACACCTGCCGAGGCGGCACGGATCATAGAAGAGTATGAGTACGGATTATAGGCAGGGACAGCAGCAGATTGTTTACGAAGCAGGACGGAACTCAAGGCTGGCGTTCCGATCTGTTTGAAAGGATACTGAGAATGGTAAAGAACATTTCCAATCCGCTGGAAACGTTTTTTACCATTCTATATTTTTGCAAAAATGTGGAAAAACCTTTGACTGTTTTTTACTCTCAGGACGTGCTAGTATAGAGTCACAGGCAGGGAAGACCTGCAGGGTAAGCATTACAGGCCGCTGACAGACCAGCGTCATGTAAGGATCGCGGTTCTCCGGAAAGGAAGGGCTGCTTGAGATTCAAAAACCGGTATAGAGAATCGCAGATATAAAAAGAAGAGGAGGCAGAAACAATGATTTGGGAGGCCTTAAAAAAATCCCTGATTGTGAAAGAAATGGAAGCAGACTCCTGTGAGGATGTTTTCCGGCAGCTTGGCGGAGCGCTGATCCGTGAAGGCTATGCAAAAAGCACTTATATAGAAGCATTATGTACAAGGGAAAAGGATTATCCCACCGGACTGGATATAGAAGGCTTCGGCGTGGCGATCCCCCACACGGATGTAAGCCATGTAAACCAGGCCGCGACGGCCATCGCGGTGCTGAAAAATCCGGTCACATTTATCCAGATGGGCAGTGATGACGAGGAGGTCAGCGTAAAGCTGGTATTCATGCTGGCAGTGGTAGAACCGAAGGCGCACATGGAAGAACTGCAGAGGATCCTGTCTATCATTCAGGATAAGGCAGTATTGGAACAGATCGCAGAAGCACAAGACGAAGAAACGATGATTGAGATTATAACCCAAAACCCGGGAAAAGGAGACTCGAAACGTTTGATTTCGGTTAGAGTCGGGTCATAAAGACACCACAAATACTGTTATTATAAGGCTTTTTGGACATAA
>NZ_JBQIKP010000095.1:0-4387 GCF_056796775.1 Schaedlerella sp. | reverse complement strand
CCATATTTCAAATCGCTCCATTACTGTGGAACGCCTCCTTATGAACTATTATACTGTATTAAAATGTATGTGTAAATACCAAAGATTTATTAGTACACCCACAATACCTCAATGAAAACTTTTTGTGGGTTTCTCCGACTTTTGAAAAAGCAATTCCGGGTTTAAGTCACTTTTCCCGGGGCGTTTTCCCCAATACTGATAAATGGAACTGTCACCCAACCATTCTTTCAAATCTGAAACATCTTCTTTTCGCAGAGGGCGTAGGATAAGTTGATCCGTTTCAAGAACAGGCTTATTCTGCGCATAATCCTGTAATTTCATAAGCCACCCCCCTCTTAAAATTTGAATACCTGTCCCCAATCAAAATAGCCGGACGCTTCTGTGCTTTTCGGCCATTCGCTGCACCATGCGGGAACACCGGGTGTTTCAACCCTGTCAAAACTCGGAGTGTACGACTTGATGTCAAGTACGGGCGTATTGTCATTTGCGTCAATGAATGTAACACGAATCATGCCGTTGGTGAAATCAATGTTAATAATTTCAGACGCTGTTAATGCAATAGGGTTCGGACGCGCAGGAGATCGTGTCGCAAATACACCCATGATTTCGGGTGCGCCTTTATAGGGCTGTTCTGTCTGTAATTCATTCCGGTCTGCGCCGTTGTCGCAATCGCTGAACCACCAAAGAACATTGATGTGGCTGAAGCCTTCTAAGGCTTGCAGTCCGGGAATGTACTCTGGCTCTAACTGAATAAATGTGCCGTTTTCATCATTTTTTACTTTACCAATGGCTTTTAATTGATAGGTCATATTTTTCCTCCTTGCTTTGTTGGTAAATCCAGTATAATACCTCACATCATGTGAGATGCAACAGGGAAAAATAAAAAATGCCCTGCATTTTCACAGGACATTTCAAAGTTTACACAATCATGTGTATTCCAGCGGTATTTGAAGCTCAATCAAATATTTTTCAGGGTTATTCTCATTCCACGGACCTCTATGCACGATCTGACGCATCGGATTAGACATTTTGTATTTGCTGTTTGTCTGCAACCATTCGGCAAAGGCAAGGTAAGCGCCTTTTATATTTGCAAAATCGCCATAGACCATTGTGCAAGCCATGTACGGGACTGGTTCTGTCATGTGGAAACAAAATGGCCTTTTTGCCTTTCCCATTTTCTTTACAGGGGCGCATAGCTCAATATCAACATCTGTCTCTCGAAATTCTGTATCGTGATAAATGGAAAATGTATTGCCCGTTATTTCGATTTTTTGTGCTTCTGTAAAAGTAGAAAGTTCTTTCCATAAGTCGCCCTCGAAATAGTAATTCGGTACAATTTTCCGCAAGGATAGCACCTGATACGCCGGGATTGACTTAACGGATATGTTATAGTGCAGTTCTCCTTTACCACCCTGTATTTCACTTTTTGTAAGTTCGATCTTCCGAAGTTTTTCTTGTTCGGCCTGTATTGCATTTTCTATCTCTATGCGCTTTTTGTCGAGCTGCGCAAGAAGTGATTGCTCGTCCATCGTCAGGGCAAGCGCAATTTCCGAAACATTCAGTCCACTATCCCGCAAATACAGAATCTTATTTAGACGCGGTATTTGCTTTACTGAATACAGTCGGTGTCCCGTCCACTTGTCAACCTCTGCCGGTGTCAGAAGTCCTACCTCGTCATAGTAGCGAAGCATACGAATAGATACCTGCGCCAACTTTGAGAATTCCCCTATCCTAAACATCGTTTCACCACCTACTCCCAACTATATTTGTATTTTTATCTCACTACAGCTTTTATGTTACTTGCTGCATCCTTATTATACCGCCTTTCTTTCAGTCTATCAATGTCGTTGCGTGGTGCAAGAACATTTTCTGGGATTCTACTAAATGGCAAGCAATGCAATCTTCCGTAAGATTGCGTATTTTGGCAGGAATCCGTTTCCGGTATTCCTGCCAAAATGCTTGTTGGTGACATGTCCCCAAGCCCCTGAGATCATCACCTGCGGTGATGGCTGCGCGTTCCATTGGAACGCTGAAATCTTTATACATGAAGATAGAAAAAGAAAAAAACCTTATCATAGCTATAATATCCTCGGCATTATGAAAGAATTGAACAGCAAGAAGTAAAGCGGTCACGGAAATGACCGCTTTCTTATTATTTCCCATACTGTCCTAAATTAAGTCTGGAAACACTCTATATTTATCCTGATTTATGCCCCGGTACTCCCAAAGCCTCCGGTTCCGCACTCCGCGCCCAAATCCGTTACAAAATCTGCAATCACAACAGGAGTAATTACAAGCTGGCCTATCCGCGTTCCTTTGGAAAGTTCCTGCGGTTTGTTGCTTACATTACTGATAATGGCATGGATTTCCCCGCGGTAGCCGGAATCCACAGGAGGTAGCTCACAGACCAGGCCCCTTACTGCCATGCTGGTGCGGGGAAACACAAAACCCGCATACCCGTCCGGCACTTCAATCCCGAACCCAAGCGGAACCTTTGCGATCTCGCCCGGCTGCAAGGTGCAGTCGTAAGGCATATACACATCCGCCCCAGCGTCGTTACCATGTGGTCGGAAAGGTAGCTGGCTCTCCGGCACACCAAAATCAATCAGCTTGATCTTCATGCACCGCCTCCTTCCAAAAGTACCGGGTAGTCGTTTCTTAAAATGTTCTCCGGTGTCATGGTTTCCGTCAGTTTCTGCCCACAGGTCATTTGTCCCTCCAGACATTTGTCCATCTGGCAGAACGATCCGGTCTGAGAAGGGGAGAACAAAGCCGGGCTGAGTGCGTAAAGTTCCTCCCAGATTTTCAAGAGTACGATCCGGGTCTCGTCCGTATTGCGCCGGCATACCCGCTGGCCGATGATGTGTTTCCACTGATAGGGCGTGGCGCTGATTATCAGCACATTCCGTAATCCCTGGGGTGTGGCATAGCCCGCTGCGTCATGGCCGATTCCCGCGCTGCACAGCTTTTCGTAACAGTCCATGCCCTCGTGACAGCTTTTTAAGTACAGTTCCCGAACTGCGGCCGGGGCGGTTAAAATCTCATAGGGTACCGCAAAATCCGCCTGTCCAGTATAATTGCTGTATTGCAAAGACGCACTCATAAACTTTACTTCGTTCTGATGCCTGGTGATCTGTGCCAGAAAACGCCGGCTTGCTCCTACAACAGCAACGGTAATCACTGCGAATTTCTGGACCGTGGGGTGAGGGAGGCTGCTGATGGCTGCCACGGTATTCTCGCTGAATGACTTCTCATAGAGTGCCAGCAGATCATCCATCGTGGCGATCTTATGTCCCCGCTGGGTAAGCCGCGCTGCAAAAACCATGTTTCTCTCGGCCTCTGCAACCGCCTGGCAGTTCAATATTTTTACTTCAATTCGGTTGATTGGTATGTCCCTCCTTTACAATGGCTTTCAATAAAAACAGATAGTTTAAGCTGTCTGTAATCTTTTCGTCCCATGTGCCTATGTCATAGCTCGCACCATTGTCAAAGCACATGTCATACAGGGAAACGATATGCTTCGCCAGCATCCCAGCAAGTGCACGTTCCGGTGTGGTATGCTGCAAAGCTGCCGCCGTCTTAAAAGCTCCCAGCCGGTCCGTGTCGTCCCCGGTGTATTCTTTGGTTTTCCGTTGCAGCGTGTCGGCGCAAAGCCGCACCTGCTCGTCAAATACGGCATTGACTTCATTTTGCGTAATGTGACATTCCTCCTTTTTGAAAACAGAAAGCCGGCTACCCTAAAGCATCTTAGAATAGCCGGCAAATAAATGGTTATGTAATTGTTACAGGGTATTGATCTCGTTTTCCAGTTCCCGGACCGCTGCTATGACAATATCGAATGTGGGTACATCACCATACAGCATATCCTTCATGGAATCATAATCCGCCTCTAACGCTGTGAACCGGTATTCCGGCGGGATAATCTTTAAGGTGCCTGGCACAGCCTCCGGGTACTTCGCCCATGCCCTGGGATAGAATTTCATTTTGAAATCCACAACCTTTTTAAGCAGGTCGAGCTGAGAGAAAGCGGCTTCTTTTACCGGGGTCAGAGCCATGCGGTACAAATCGTAATAATGTCTGGAATACCGCTGCGGCATTTCCAGATGTTCCGGCCTGTTGGCCTCATGGTGCAGGATCGTAGCTTTTTCCCAGAAAGTCCGCTCCGGGGCAACCGTCAGAATATTCGTTCCTTTCTGCTCGAACACATCAGGGTAATACTCCGCGGCATACGGCATAATCTCCGCAGACTTTGCCGGCGTCCATGCGGCCAGCGCGCCGATTTCCAGTCGGATCACCTGCAAGGTTCCCGCATTGGTAAACAGTTTTGGGTAGGCAAAAATAACTGTCTGCTTTTCTTCCTCGTCCATGTGAATGTCAGCTTCACGGC
>NZ_JBQIKP010000094.1:0-4682 GCF_056796775.1 Schaedlerella sp. | reverse complement strand
AAGATCTCAGGACAATTTGACAGCGAAAAAACCGCAAAGTATTATGCGACAGTGAAGACCTATGTGGAAACGTGCAGAAAGAATCACATAAACGAAATGGAGGCACTTTCAAGATTATGTGCCGGAGCTCCTTACACTGTTGAAGAAATCTTTGCATAAACTGTCAGTTCATAATACCAGCAAACCAAGAGACTATTTCAAATCCCTTGGTCTACTGGTGTTTATAATTTTAAATCGACTGTGAATAGTAACAATTTTTCCGTATGAAAAAGCCCAATTTACGGCATTAACTGATTTAAAACATATTCCAACCGCACAGCTGGAACATATTTATATATCGTGAATGCAGGTAATATGACATTTATTATAGATTAAAGCCCCAAACTGTGATAAAATAAAAAAGCATTGTTGTTAAACCAGCAGACAGGAGGAAACTATGAAATACTACAATATGAATGATTATTACGATTACAGCAGCCCCTACATGGAGTCAACGCTGATCGGCATTATGATGATTCTTTTCATTATAATGCTCGTATGTGCCATCTTCGCGCTGCTCAGCTACATATTAAAAGGCATTGGGATGTATACGATGGCGAAGCGCCAGGGTATGGACTATGCATGGCTGGCGTTTATTCCATTTGCAAGGACATACCTTCACGGAGAACTGGCCGGAAGCATCCGCCTCAAAAATAAAAGCATCCAGAATCCGGGGATCTGGCTTTTAGCCCTCCCGTTCCTTTACGGAGCAGTATCTTCCTTATTAAATGCGATCCTGTGGTTTGTAGGAGTCGGCTCCATGACCAAAATATTTCAGAGCGCCTTTTTGCCCTACGGACGGGTGAACCTGAGCGGAGGCGCTGTTATGGGAATCGTAGTGCTGGTTCTGATATTCTCAGTAGTCAGCTTAGGATATACCGCGGTTTACAAGACCTTTGGAGTATTAGTGAACCATCAGATTTTGGAGCGCTTTACGACGAAAAATATGTCCATTGTACATGCGGTATTGAGCACAATGATTCCGCTCTACGAATCCATCTGCTTTTTCGTGATGCGCAACCATCCCTTCAACCCGGGAATGGAACCGCCCGCGCCGCGGCCGTTTATGCAGTCTCCACCGCCGGATACATATTACAGGGGACCGGTCCCGCCGCCGGAGCCGCCGGTTTCGCCAGTCCCGCCAGCCCCATCGGTCCCGCCAGTCCCGACGGTTCCGCCAACCCCATCGGTTCCGCCAACCCCACCGGTATCACCGATGGGAGAAAATTACGGAGAATCTCCTGCGGCGGCGCCGATGCAGGAAAATTCAGGCTCTGGAATCTATACGCCGAATATGGAAAGCAATGGAATTGCGGAAAATATATCTGCCCCGAAGGCGGAAGCTTCCGAAGAGACATCCGAAGCCAAACCGGAATCTCCGGTGAATTTTACGTTACCGGAGCAAGAAAATAAGGATTTTTGGAGCTGACCGGTAATCTTTTGCCATATTAAGAAATCTTTTATTCATATAATTGGAATATTTTAGGACAGTCCCTCATATCATATGATATGGAGGACTGTTTTTATGAGACAAAGAGCAACGTGGCAGAAGCTGAAAACATTCGGTTCCTTTTGTCTGATCATGCTTCTGCTTCCCTATATTGTCACGGTATTTGTCCACGGAAAAGATTTTGAATCCCTTGGAAAGAAGGAAGAAGTATACGTAAATGTTAAAAAACCGAAAGCTTCGTCCGGCCTGTCTCAGCTGCAAAACAAGTCCGGCACAATAGAGACAAATGCTGCCGAAAATGTTTCCGGCGCATGGTACGGTCAGGAGGACCGGGAACCAGAAACAGAGATCGTGCAGGTCCCATGGGAAGAATATTTCATCGGTATTATGGGAAAAGAGATTCCCGCAGATGCGGAAATGGAACTCTTAAAAGCACAGGCCGTACTACTCCGTACCAAGCTCTATCAGGAACTGGATGCCCAGGAGACAAACAGCGCCCAGCCGCCGCCAGCCGGAGAGGCCAGCGCCCAGCCGTCCGCCGGAGAGGCCAGCGCCCAGCCGTCACCAGCCGGGGAAGCCAGCATCCAGCCGCCCGCCGCCAGGGAAAATGACGCTCAGCCATCACAGGCGGCTCAGGAAAATGACATTCAGCCGCCGCAGGAAGCCCCAGTCCCGGAGCAAAAGGTTTTGGAAGAGGATTATCTGACCCGCCATGAGCTGGAAGAAAAAGCCGGTACATCCGAGGTGGATTCCTACTATGAAAATCTGGTCCGGGCAATGCGGGAAACCGAAAACCAGGTCCTTTTTTATCAGGACACCTATGCCCTTGCCCCTTTCCATCAGTCGAGCAACGGCCAGACCCGGAGCGCCCAGGAGGTACTGGGGGTGGATAACTGCCCCTACCTTGCCGTGAGGGACTGCCCGTTGGATAAGGAGGCGGACTTCGAGATGCAGATCACGACCTTTGAGTACAAAGATATACAATCAAAATGCAAATCATTTCTCGTAGCAGTGGCAGAGGCGGACGCAAATAAAACCTATCAATTCTCCGATTTCGAGATTATTTCCCATGATTCCGCAGGCTATGTGCTGCAGCTGCGCATTGGGGAGACTGTCTGCACCGGCGATCAGTTCCGGGATGCATTGTCCCTGGCTTCGAGTGCATTTTCCATCAAGGACTCAGACGGAAAACTCCGGATTACGACGATGGGGAAGGGGCACGGGCTCGGCCTGAGCCAATGGACCGCCCAGAAAATGGCAAAGGCAGGAAAAAGCTATGAAGAAATCCTGCAGTTTTTCTTCGAAGGCACCACCCTGAAGGACGGCGGCCCTGTGAAAGAAAAATTAGATTAAGAAATCCGATGAAAATAGAATAAGCCATCACATTTCTGGTAAAAATATAAGCCAGAGGTGATGAAAATGAATAACAATGAAAAGATGTCATTCCTAAAAGGAAAGGGCGCGGCAGTCGCTCTGGTGCTTTGCTTTGCATCTGTGATCGCGATGGTTGGAGCATTTACCTACAACAATTACCAGAAGAGCATGGAACAGCAGTTAGCCGAAGCAGAGGAGCAGACTGAGGATCTCACAAAAGAGGAAAGTGAAGCAACGACGACAAACGACATCGTGCTTCCAGAAGCAGAACGCAATACATCCGATACAGAAGAGGAAGAGGATGAAACAGAAGAGGCTGAGGATGAAACATCTAAGGCGGAAACAGAAGAGAGCAATACAGGGGATGTGACCGCATCCGGCTACACCGCAGATGTCTGGTTTGGAGAGGAGAGTATCTTGAACTGGCCTGCAAGCGGTTCGGTGCTGATCAATTACAGCATGGACCAGACCGTATATTTTTCCACACTGGAACAGTATAAATACAATCCAGCGCTGATCATCGGCGGCGAGGTGGGAGAGACGATCGCGGCCTCAGCGCCCGGAATCGTGACAAATGTGGAGCAGGACGCGCAGACCGGCCTGACCGTTACGCTGGATATGGGAAATGGGTATACTGCCGTATATGGACAGTTGAAAGAAGTGCCGGTGCAGATCGGCGACTATGTTGATACCGGAGCAACCATCGGATATTTAAGCGAGCCGACCAAATATTTTTCCATGGAAGGGCCGAATCTCTATTTTGAGATCCTCAAAGACGAGGTACCGGTCAACCCGCTGGATTTTATAGAAGGGTGATCTGCTGCAGAGATTCAGAATAGCAGGCGGAAGAACCAGACTTTTCAGGATGACCTGTGAAAGCCTGGTTCTTTTTTTACTTTACATCATTTCAGTTTTTCTGCTTCTTTGTACCTGCAAAATGATTTTTGAAAGGATTAAGGTTACTGCCTGCTTTTGACTGGATTGTCTTCTGATTCCAAGAGTTTTAACTTGTCTGCTCTTTTCAGGCGCTTGATGGCGTATTCCCGGCTCATGGCTTCCTGCCTGGTCTCAAATGCTTCAAAATAGGCGAGCGCGACCGGTCTTCTGGATTTTGTATATTTTGCGCCTTTTCCTGCATTGTGCTCCCGAATGCGCCGCTCCAGGTCATTGGTCCAGCCGGTATACAGACTGCTGTCACGGCATTTCACGATATACGTATAATTCATTGGTATTTCTCCTTAGCAAAAACATAGCCGGTAATATTCATTTGAGCTCCAACATCTATAGAGTCAGGCTGTTTCAAAATCAATTCCATGCTTTTTCAAATACAGTTGGCCCTTTTCTTCATCCTATTCAAAATTCAACAGATTACCCCTTTTCTGTATTCAAAAATATACTCCAATTAATTCATATGTTATCATAATTAGCAGAACTTGTCTATTTGCTTTAAAATAACATTCATACGCCTTTCCTGCTCATTACTGTTCACACCCTTTGGGTGTTCCAGTAACCCTATCCACCAGAATGAATGTGCCAAAGCAGACATTAAAGAACCAGAGCGGCGGTAAAGGATTTATCAGAGAAAGTATTATTAAATCTTGTGGATATCTTATCTGCCTACGGCGACCAGATGGAAGATTATCAAAAACATGTTGTAGTGATAACGGATGAAGAAAAGAACCAACTGAATTTATAATGATATGTTTCCACTTTTGCTATGTAAGCGGCAAATAATCGGCGTCTATAAAAGGAGCACTGCCTGTGATATCGTACAGTTAGAGCTCCTTGATAATTAAATAGTCGCAAAAGTACCATCGTA
>NZ_JBQIKP010000093.1:0-4720 GCF_056796775.1 Schaedlerella sp. | reverse complement strand
GATCTCATTCCTCCGGTCACGGATACGGTTGCCCAATTCAATCAAGTCCTGCGACCCTGCACGATTGCCCAATATGCACCTCCTTCCTGGTCTGAATTTTCTCCCGGAACTTTCCGTCATAGTGTCGCAAAGTGTGCAGCCCGCTTTACATCCGCCATTCCGTCAAGCCCTGTCCCCTGACTTTGCGACACCGTGCCGTAAAGTTGGACAACAAAAAAACAGCCGTGTATCAAGCTGTTTTTACGGATTGTTATTCAATTTATGCCTGTATTGCCTGTCCTTTCTGTTTCTTTCTATTTCTTTCAAACGCCAATCACGCCCTGCAAGGCTTCCCGGCCATTTTTTTTACTGTCCATCTGATCACTGCCACGACTGCTTTCACCAGATATACTGCGGCTGCCAGCAATCTCCAGACAAGAACGATCCCTCCAATCACGCCGCCCACAAGGACATTGATAAACAGGATGCCCACCGTGCCGCCAATGTCATAGCCTTTCGGGATAATCCAGAAAAACATCCTATGTATGCCAAATGGAATACCCATGAACCACCACAGGCTCAAATAATTGCACTCCCCATTCTCCATGCACAGCGGACGGAACAATGCCGCCAAAAACAATGCCGATACAACCGGGATTACCACTTTCTTTACAAATTCACTTATTTTCATACCTTCCTCCAATCTGTATCTGCATCCAGTATATCACGCCTGGCACACCGAAACAATTTTATCGCCAATATTCCCTGTACTTTTTCATCCGCTCCCATATAGGTCATGGTTTACTTCCGCTGTGTAATAATTGCTTATGGTCATCGGGGCATTATACAGCGTTGTCAGAAGATATGCCTTGATATTTCCCACCTTCGTTGTATTTGCGCCCAGGCAGGTAAGGATATACTCCATATGCTCATGGTTCAGCTTCATAAATCGGTTCTTGACAAGCGCCGCCGGCTTTTCCACTCCTGCAATCCGCACTATGCCATTATCCGGCAGCATCATCACTTCCACCATCAGCTCCACCAGTTCATCCACGTCCTCCCTCCGGTGATAGCGCCCGTCCTGAAAACACTCGTAAGATATGTTTTCCCGGATGATGTCTCGGTAAGCATCCATCTCTCCCATCACATCCGGCTCTGTGCCAGAGATAGATAGATTTGACTGGATAGGATTGGGATTGATAGCAGACACACTTGATTCAGTATCGTTAAAATCCGTCTTGCTATACTCTGTTTCACTAAATTCAGTATCACTTAAATCAGTCTTGTTAATATCAGTATCATTAGAGTATGATTTCGGAACTTCTTGAAGTCTGTTTTTCATACTTCCAGAAGTTTGATTTTCGTATTTCTTGAAGTTTGATTCTGGAACTTCTTGAAGTCTGTTTTTCATACTTCCAGAAGTTTGATTTTCATACTCCTTGAAGTATAATTTTGGAACTTCTTGAAGTTCGTTTTCCATACTTCTTGAAGTATGATTTTCATACTTCTGTGCATTTACGGCATTTTCCGGCTCTTTTTCCTCATGTTCCGGGCCTTCCTTTATGATAAAATTCTTCACATAAATCACATTTGGCCTTCCTAGCCCTAAGCGCTTTTTCTCAATCAGTCCAATCCCTTTTTCCGAATCAAGTTCTGCCAGGTTCTTAATCGCTTTCTGCCTGCTGCAGTTCAGCAGTTCTATCACATCTTCCACCGTAAAAATAATATACACCCTGTCCTCTTCATCAAACCACCGGTTCTTTATGCTAAGGCTCATACGGTCTAATAAAAGACCGTATAAAACCTTCGCTTCACAGGAGAGAGACTTGAAGCATTCCGCAGTGAACAAAACCTTCGGAATCCGGTAAAACGTGTACTGCTCCGCTTCCATGCCCCGATAATAATCAAACTGTAATTCCTGCATCCGTTGTCCCTCCCTCCTTCTGCTTCCATTCCTCCAGAAGTGTATAGATTACATCCTCAATCTGCTCTTTGGAATATTCCGTCGGGAAATAATTGCGGATTCTCTTTGCGGAAATCGTCACATTCACATTTTCCTTCTCTTTCCGGATTAAAACCGCATATACATTCCCTTCCGTCAATTCCCCTGTTTCACTGCTTTCCTTTAGCTGTTCTGCTTGCGCCTTCGATGGGAATATGCCGCTGTTGCCGATGGCGTCCACAACCCATGCCTGTTCTTCTGCTTTCAGATAAGACAGTTTCTCCCCGACCACCATAGGGATTTTATTTTCATCCACATAACCCATCAGTTCTTCCACCAGTTCCGACAGCCGGATATAACGCTGCACTGTCCTCCCGCTGTCCCCGGCAGCTTCCCCGATGGCATCCGCAGTATATTTCTCCCCTTTGCTGCCCTGGTGCTTCATTGCTTCGTATTTCATCCGATATGCCTTCGCCTTCTCACTTGGCAGGATGTCTTCCCTCTGGATATTCGTATCGACCATCAGAACTACCGCTGTATCATCATCCATTTCCCGGATAATGACAGGCATTTCCGTAAGCCCTGCAAGTTCACAGGCCCGCCACCGTCTATGCCCTGCAATAACCTCATAGCCGCCTTCCGGATGCGGGCGCACAATCCCTGGCATCAACACGCCATACTGCTTTACGCTTTCCACCGTTTCCTGCATTTTTTCATCATCCAATACCCGGAACGGATGGCCTTTAAACGTATGCAGCACACTTAGGGGAACGGAAGTGACCGTTTCGCCCGTTTCATCTATGCCAAACAGATCATCAAAGCTGTTCAGCTTTACCTTCTCTGCGCTCTTACTTTTCATCCGCAAGCACCTCCTGTGTCAGTGAGTGGTAGCCGCCTGCCACAATCCCCTTCGGATCATGAAGATAGATGCTTTTCCCCTCTGCCGTGGTTTCCGCAGCCTTTACAGATAATGGGATGCAGTTCTCAAAAATATGTACCCGGTTCCCATATACCTCCCGGATCTGCGCTGAAATGTCCCTTGCGAAGTTTGTCCTCCGGTCTACCTTTGTCAGCAGAATCCCCATAATATCAAGCGCTGGGTTTAGCTTTCTATGTACCCGTCCAATCGTCTTAATAAGCTGCTGAAGCCCTTTGACTGGGAGATATGCCGCCTCTACGGGAATCAGTACGCTGTCCGCCGCTACAAGGGCATTTATCGTGATCATGCCAAGCGAGGGCATACAATCAATAATCGCAAAGTCATACTCCCCTTTTATGCTGTTGAGATACTGGCGCAGTATCGTTTCCCTGCTCATAACATTTACCAGGGCCGTTTCCAAGCCTGCCAGTTCGATATTTGCCGGGATAAAATCAATCCCTTCCTCATGGTGGATAATGCCCTCACCTAACTCTGCATCCTCGTCGTTGATTACCTTTTCCATGATGTTCACTAACGTCACATCCAGCTCGTCCGGCTCCGCAATCCCCAGGCTCACCGCCATGCTGCCCTGCGCATCTGCCTCTACCAACAATACTTTCTTGCCTGCCCTGGCAAGCCCAATCCCTAAATTCACACACGTTGTAGTCTTGCCGACTCCGCCTTTCTGGTTTGCTACTGCGATCACTCTGCACATATATACTTTCCTCCTGATTCTCCAATCTATTTTTCTGTTCTTTCCACTTCCGCATATACACGGAAATACTTATTTGTCCCTTTGTTTGCAAATGGTTCCGACACTTCTTTCACATCCACGCCTTCATGCCGCTCCAAAAGCCGCCGGAACCAGTGAAGGTCTTTCTTTGTCCCCTGCATCCTGATTTTAAGCATATAAATCCTCCATATCCACGTAAAAACAGTATTCCGGATAGCGGAGCTTGACTGCCTCCCAAAAGTATCTGGCATAGCCGCAGCAGAATAAATCTTCCACTGTATAACAACGGAACTCTTTTAATTGTTCCTCCACATCCTCCGTATCATAGACACTTGGCGTTCCATTACAATAGAGGTTAAACGCCATCCGTACAATTCTTGCGCTGCCGCTAGTCTGCCAGCCTTCATGCAGGCATTCTGTTATTACGCATCCTGTTTTAAAATCATAAATCCTGTCCACATTTATCCTTGTATCCCGGTCAATCCCCAAGCAGTATACTAATGCTTTGTGGTACACATCTGGGTACTTACATTTCTGCAGATATTCTTTATAAAATTTCTTGTGTTCATCATTCTTAAAAGTAATTGTGCGAGTATCCTCGTTTTCTGCACCTTTCGCTGTATTCGCTGCCATAGCTTGTCCTCCTTATCTTATCTGCTTGTTTTTTATATTCTTGGGAGCTACACTCCCAAACCCTTGTGGATTCGTGCTGCCAGTTACCCAAAATACGGCTAACTGTCAACCCGAATTTGCTTTTGCCCCGGAGAACGGTTTTTCACTCCTGACCTTAACGCTGTGTTTGCCATTTCCTTTTCCTCCAATTCAAATTTATTTTTTGACCATAACAAAAAAGGACACTTCCCTAAAATTTCTTTTAGAAAAATGTCCTTAAAGTGCTTACTGTATTAAGTTGGCTCATGTACCAATCAACGCATTATCAGGCATTATCCCGCATTATGCGTTGCAAATTTGTTGCAATTTTGTTGCAAAATCTGAATCGAAGTACCGCAAACCATTGAAAACACTGGCTTTATTTGTCTAATGACTTCATCGTCGGGAACAACAAAACATCCCGAATCGCCGGTGAATTCGTCATCATCATCACCATCCGGTCAATTCCGAACCCAATTCCGCCGGTAGGCGGCAT
>NZ_JBQIKP010000092.1:0-5276 GCF_056796775.1 Schaedlerella sp. | reverse complement strand
GAGGAATATCCGAACGGATTGGCGGTTCCCATGGACAGCCTTGTTTCATCCAGGCCGACCACAACCTCGTCTCAGACCATCGAATTGATCGAATTGTAATCAGCTTCAGCTAAGGAGGATATTATGCAAATCAGATTCGCCAACGGCGCTGCATTGGAGGCTCTGTCCATCAGAGGACAGAGCGTTTTTTATCAAGGCGCTCAGCGGGACAGCCTGGAAATCCAGGTGGAAAAGGGAAGGTACAGCTTTGACGAGCTGGAGGCCCTGACCGGGAATCCGGAGAATCTCCGGCAGCTGACCATCCTGGAGGATTCCGGGGAGACAGCAGGCATCCATGAGAGCTATACCCTGCGGACAAAAATAGCGGTACAGCCGGTGGAGACGGGGCGCTCCGTCACGCCGGACGCGCCGCCTGCGGTGGAGGAGCGGCTCTGCGTGACACTGGCCCAGCAGACCTATCTGGAGCAGCAGCTGGCAGTGCTCCGGGATACGGTGGACACACTGGTTCTGGCGTCCTTGAAATGATTTCCAAAAAGGGAGGAATCTTGAAATGGTAATAATTTACACGGGGGGGGGTACTGTGGACAACTGGAAGTATCTGGTAGACCGCGGGCCTCCGTTTCCCTATCAAGGGGGCGGCGCTGATGTCAATTACAGCAGGCATCGGCGGAGTCAACCGCCAGGTAAAGCAGGTGTTCACCGGGGTGAGCGGGGTCAATCGGGAGATTCAGCAGGGCTATGCTGGAGTCAGCGGCGTGAATCGCCCCATCTTTGCCAATGCAATTGATTTGACCATTCTCGGCGGCGCAGAGGATACCGGATGCTGGTCGCGGATATACGGCAATACAACCACTCCAGCCCGGCCTTATATACATCTATCCGTACAGGAAAAAGCAAAAGCAACGGCATATGTAACGGTAACGTTTCGATTCGGTCGAGCGCTTACTTTTGGACCTAACAATGTGATTCAGATAAACACAACGGGATACTGTAGCCGTGGTTCTGGTGAAGGTACATTCCGTTTTCATGCCCATTCCGATCACGGGACAGTTACCCGTGAATATGTAGATATCTATCCAGGCAAATATCCAGAATCCTTTTCTTTCAAGGAGAATATAGCCATCACCGATTTAATTGGAGATCTGGATTCAGAACCTGTATTCACAGCTGAAAACGGGGTCTGGACGGAGCTTTTCCAGTCCGATCCGCGTCAAAAATGCTCGGAATCCACAAAGGATTCCTCCGCTTTTTTCCTTGACGGACTGGAAAATCCCTCGCCCATCCCCCATTTCCAGCTATGAATACAGGTTCTCAAATTGCGCTTCTGGCTCTTACGATGTGAACATTTCATTTTCCGTACTGCGCTTTTACCCTGTGGAATACCCAAACGGACTGAAAATCGAAGTGCCCGCAGATGTGGATATCCCCTATAAGAAAGGCGGCTACACCTGCAAGGGGCTCAAACTGGTATCGCTATAACAGAAAAGGAGGGATTCGCCATGTATGAAACACTGAAGCGGCTGTACAAAGGCGGTCAGCTGCGGGCGGAGCAGCTGGCTTCCGCAGTGGCAAAAGGCTGGCTGACAGAAGCAGAAGCGAAAGAAATTAAAGGAAAGGACTGATGGTATGGAAAAGGCAAAGGCGATTGCTCTGACGGTTCAGAGCCTGCTCACCCTGGCGGGAGCCTGGCTTTCCAACAAGCTCGGAGCCCTGGCGCCGGTGCTGGGGATGCTCCTGGCGGCTATGGCTATCGACTACATATCCGGCCTGGTAGCGGCCGCCCGGGAGGGGCTTGCCGGAGGGCCTGGCCTGGAGAGCGGCAAGGGCGTCCGGGGCATCCTGAAAAAGCTGGGGTACCTCCTGGCCATCGCGGCGGCGATGCTCTTTGACTGGCTCCTGGTGAATGTGGCGGGGCAGCTGGGCTTTACCCTCCCGGCCACGGCCATTTTCGGCCTGCTGGTGGCGGTGTGGTTCCTGCTCAATGAGATTCTGTCCATCATTGAGAACATGGGCCGGGCAGGGGTGCCCCTGCCGGGATTTTTGCGGGCGGCGGTTTCGGCCCTGAAAAGGACAGTGGATAAACAAGGGGATGGCCTGGCGGCGTCCCTGGAGGAAAAGGAGAAAAGCCATGATTAAAAAAGTATTTCTGGGCGTGGGCCACGGCGGCACGGATCCGGGAGCTGTGGCCAACGGCCTCCGGGAGAAGGACGTGAACCTGGGCATTGCCCTGGCGGCGAGGGAGCATCTGGAGCGGGCCGGGGTAGAGGTGCGCCTCAGCCGGTATCGGGATGAGGACGATTCCCTGACGGAGGAAATCCAGGAGTGCAACGCCTATGGCCCGGACTTGGCGGTGGACGTCCACAACAACGCCGGGGGCGGGGACGGCTTCGAGGCATACTGCTCCCTGGCTGGCGGGGTATCCCGGAAGCTGGCGGAGAGCATCGAGAAGCAGGTGCTTGCCGCCGGACAGAACAGCCGGGGGGTGAAGACCCGGCCCTATCCCGGCAGGCCCGGCCTGGACTACTACGGCTTTGTCCGGGAGACAAAGGCTCCGGCGGTGCTCTGCGAGTTTGCTTTCCTGGACACCGCCGACCGGGACGCGGTAGACAGTCCGGCGGATCAGGAAAAGATGGGCAAAGCGCTGGCTCTGGGGATTCTGGATACCCTGGGGATCCCCTGGCGGAGCCCGGAGCGGTGGGCGGTGCGGATCCAGCACTTCACCCGCCGGGAGGACGCGGCGGAAACCTCCGGATGGATCCGGGAGCTGGGGCTGTACAACGAGATCCACACCGATTCCGGGAACGGAAAGTATGTGGTGGACGTGTTCAGCTTCGAGGATAAGGCTCGGGCCGATGCGCTGGCGGCGATGCTCAATCACCAAAGGTACAGCGTGGTGAAGCAGGCGTAGAGATAAGCCCCGGATGCGGTAGAGCGTACCGTGTCCGGGGCCTGTTTGTGTTTGTGAGCTTTTAATTCATTGCGTTATGCCGGGCAGGTTCGGCAATATATCGGATTCTATGGAGAGTCCAATATCTGGAGGGAGTTCTGGAAGGCAACCGGATTTATATTTTTTGAGGAAGCTCAATATTGTTATCCCGGTTACTGCATCCGTATCCATATTGCGCATGATGACAACACCGTTCGAGGAATCGTCTCCGTATGAATTCAGATTGCTTGATACAGCTGCATAAAGTGTGTCAAAACGACGGTCATAATCAATTTTCATTGTCTGCATTGTAGATAGCCTCTCCCTTTGTTCCACCTGTTGGGTTTTTAGCATTGTACCCTCCCCTTCTGAATAATCAACTTTAAAGCGGCTATAGATTTCTTTTCGAGCAGACCGCGCAACCGCCGATATATCATCTGGAATCTTTCTGAAAACCCTCTTATGCTTTGCGTAAGAGGTGATTTTATGTCAGATAAAGTCGAAATCGGGAAAACCATTGTGAAGCTTCGAAAGAGCCGGAGGATCACCCAGGAGCAGCTGGCAGAAGCGGCAAACGTGAGCGTGTCATACCTGCGAGATATTGAGCACGACTGCGCCAATCCTACCATCAATATTCTGGAGGATATCGCAGATGCCTTGGGAATGCCTCTTTTCGTGCTCATTATGTCCTCCACCGCTGAGGAAGAACGGGAAGAGGCGCTGAATAAAACCGTGTTGCATTAAGTATATACTGTCAGGAAGAATCGGAAATAAAGAGGTATATGCGGGTTATCGGACAGCCCGGTTTGTGTACTCCTGATTGAGATACCGATCACGATTACCGTCATCCATGCGGAGGCCCCCGGCTGAGGAATGTCCTCTGGATCAAAGTAGATTTCCTGATTTCCAATTCCATAAAGGACGTTCTGCGGGTACGTCTCCTGTACGGCCCCTGAGAGGCCTGTGCAGGGGCTTTTCTTTTTATAATGAAATCTTTTAATCAAAGAGCGAAAAAGAGTCCCTTTTTCCTTTAGAAAAAAAGGCAGGCAGTAACGATAAAGGTAGGGAAAGTGTAGAGCAAGCACAAAGAGGGGGGCGTATGGCCCCGTATGAGGAACCCAGACGCCCTTCCCGGCTTTACGAACCGGATTATAGTAGACAGCCTCGCCGTTGGCTTTGTTTACCATTTTCATACTCAACACCCCTTTCAAACCCGTTTGATGGCCTGTCCGAATTTTTCATACAGGGCCTCGGCCTCAGCCCTGTTTTTTGCCTGTATCCCGGTCAGATCACCGATGTCAGCATTTAAACCGCCTCCTTTAATTCCCAATCGGTGATAAGTGGGTGACAATCCTCATACTGCCAGCGGAGGGCATCGGTCAGAACCTGCACATCCGGCAGAGAACCATCCCCTGCACAACCGATATTGGAGTATTCGCCACTGACCAAGATGGCAGAGGAATCAGTCTTCACGATTTCCTGAAGCCGCTCCAGATAGTCCGATTCCAAAACCATGATACCCTTGTTGTAGAGCATATCTTCCGGCCAGATAGTATCAACATTCCACGACCGACCTTCCTTCCAGAGAGCGATCCAGCAGATACCATCTGCTGCTTCTTCCCGAATAGACCTGGCACAATTTCTCAAACTCGCCATTTTACTGAACCTCCTCAATAACAAATTTCGTGGTTTCCTTCGTCCAGGGATTCTCTCGGTCTTCAGCCTCGAAGCGGCGCTTCATGGCTTCGGCCTGATCGCGGGTCTTTGTTCCCCCGAAAATCGCCCCGCTCGCTGTTTTGACATAGAAGCGGACACCAACGGCCCTGCCGTGCCGGATTGCCTGATTCAGATTCATCATTTCAATTTTCCTTCCTGCCCTGCCATCATCAGCACCGGTGGGGCGGTTCCAGTGGGCGGCCCCGGCCGGGACCGTTTCGGCGTTATAGCATCTCAATATCATCTGAGAAAATAACCTTCAGATAATCGACATTTTCCTTATTGTCGTGCATTACACTCGCCTGGAACACCGTGACTCTCCAATCTGCTGGCCAGTCATGCGTGAGAAGCCCATTTATGCCAGCCCACCAACTGACATCCCCAGAGAAGCAGTCCACCATTCGGATTTCAATATCTGTTTTTCGGGCGGTGATAAGGCCCTGACATATCGTGAGAATTAAATCGCCCATGGACATTTCGTATTTTTTAATTGTTTCCTCTTTGTACCCATGCATTGTTAACTTCATTTTCAAGCCCTCCTTTAATGGAATTCAACAGTGAGATAGCCGGTACCATCTTTCCAAAACCGAAATACGATTTCATCCGATTTTTTATTTATCTGCTTGGCACTGTC
>NZ_JBQIKP010000091.1:0-5379 GCF_056796775.1 Schaedlerella sp. | reverse complement strand
CTCTGAAAATAAGAATACACCCATTTAGTCTATATGGAAATATGGAATCGAAGCTTTCGTCATCATTTGTGCCGCCGCAGGCGGTATGGTAACAAATTTGACTCAGGCGGGGATGATTTTGGCGCAGATCGAATCCGGGCTGTTCTGGCGGAGCATGGGAGCATGGATTTGATACAAGCGATTTTCAAGCGAATTGAATCCGGGCTGTGCTGGTGGAACGTGGATTCTATATGAACGATTTTAAGAAAGCAGGTGGAAAAAATGACGGATGCGGTATATTATGACAAGGTTTACGGCGGATGGCTCGGGAAGTGTCTGGGCGGTGCGGCGGGGGCTCCGGTGGAGGGCATCAAAAAGCTCATTCCCTGTGAGGATTTCCGGGAAATGATCCGGCCGGACCTGCCCAATGATGACCTGGATCTACAGTTATTATGGCTGGAGGTTCTTCAAAAAAAAGGACGCCGTGTGACTGCGGCCGACCTGGCAGAAGCCTGGGACCGTCAGTGCTGGTATCCATTTAACGAATATGGAATTTTTCTGAAAAATTACGAACGCGGGATTCTGCCGCCCTACAGCGGGAGCTTCAATAATCCCCTGTTCTGCGAAGGGGAAGGCTGTCCGATCCGGTCTGAAATCTGGGGAATGGTATTTCCCGGAGACGGAGACACAGCGGCGGCTTACGCCGGAATGGACGGAAGCCTGGATCATGCGGGGGAAGCGGTTTGGATTGAGCAGTATTATGCGGCGGTTGAGTCGATAGCATTTGCAGATGGATATGGCGCAGCGGTTGAGCCGTTGGTTTTCGCAGATGGATATGGCGCGGCGGTTGAGCCGTTGGTTTTCGCAGATGGACATGGTGCGAAGGGAGCAAATATGGAAGCCCTGTTACTGGGAGAGCTTCACCGACTGCCGGAGGGTTCCCGCGCCAGAGCCTGTGTGAATCTGGTGATGAAGACATTTCATGAAGATCCCTGCGGCTGGAAAAAGGCCAGGGCCAGAATGCTTCGGAAATTCGGGCATTTTGATTTTACCAACGCGGTGACCAATCTTGGGATTACCGTGATCGCCCTGCTATACGGCGGGGAAGATCTGTGGAAGGTGATCAATATCGCGTTTCGCTGCGGTTATGATACGGACTGCACCTGTGCGACAGCGGCGGCGGTCTGGGGAATCCTGCATGGTGCCGAAAAAATTCCGGAAGATCTGAAAGCGCTTGTAAATGACCGGTTTGTGATCGGGATTGATCTGGAACGGACGGATAACTCTATACGGAAGCTAACGGAGGAAACCTGCGCATTGGGGCGGAAGCTGGCTCTGCAAAACCGCACATCAGATTGGAAATCGGAGGACGAAAGCTGCGCATTGAGACAGATGACGGCTCTGCAAAACCGCACATCAGAGCAGACGCCAGCGGACGAAAACATTTCAGCCGCCGAGAACGGATTTGGCTCAAGCGTAAATACTGAAGCGACATTGGCTGTAGATATACTATATATGAACCGTCCGGCAATCGGTTTCAACGACCATTGCGGCATCGGCATCCGCCTGAAAAATCATTTCCCGATTGAAAAAGAATGGAACATCCGAATTGCCGGGCTGCCTCTGGGGTGGCGCGCGGTTCCGGAGCACCAGACCCTGGTTTTGGAACCGGGGCAGGAAAAAACAGCGGAGGTTTTGATTGAGACAACAGACGACGTAAAAATACTGTATAGCAAAAACCTCCTGAAAGCCGTTGCCGGGGATGATCTGCAGGAATTTCGCCGCTGCTTTGGAATCGCCGGATCGTCAGAATGGACAGCGGCGGGGCCTTATTTTGAAAATCTGGAAAAAGACGATCCGCCGGGAATCCCCAGCGCCCACGGAGAGGGCTGTATCCTCCCCACACTGGAATGTATGGTCAACAATGCAGTATATCTGGAAAAAGAATACATGGATGAGCAGAATTTTGTTCAGGCATTTTCTGTGGAAGAAACCTGCCGGGTACATGGGTATGAGGACTTGCTGCCGCTGGATGAAGCGTTTCCTTTCCAGGGACAAGGGTGCATTTATCTCAGGCAGAAGCTGGTCTCGGATACAGAGCAGGACGTCTGGGCTGTGATTGGAAATAACGACGGCTTCAAACTCTGGGTAAACGGGGAGCTGTGTCTGGAGCAGGATGAGATCCGGCTGTGGACGCCTTATAATAATTATCAGACCGTGCATTTAAAAAAAGGTGTAAATGAGGTTGTTATCAAGGTATTGAAACGGACGGAAAGCATGAAGTTCAGCATTGCGTTCCGGAAGCACGAGGGGGAACATTTTCACCGGAAACGGTGGTGCGTGGATCTTGGGTGCGAGAATCCCTGATTCTGTTTCAAAGAGTAAATATAAAGTATTGTAAAAGGCAGGGCACCCGGTTAATGTGTGAACTATCCGAAATTTACTGTTCATGCGGTGCCGCGCACTTGCTGCACGGCATCCGGCCAATACAGTGATGGGGCGTACATCCAGTCCCTCGCCGTCAGGCGACTTTTCAATGGGCTGGATGCGTTACAGTTTGCGGCTGGTTAGATAACAGGCCGTGAACTGTAACATATCAGCGCATGGGACGGGAATCAGTCACTTCACCCACATAAGCAAAAAATCAAGATGCGAAGCATCGGCAGACGGCTTTGCCGACTGTTTTTGCGCATGTGAGTGAAATGACTGTGAATCGTAACTATGAATTGGCTTTACCGCAGGAGTTATCTTTTTAGGGAAACAGGTCTAAAAGATGTCATTACCCGACAGCCCCCTGCCGCTTTTTGTCCGTCTCGCAAGTTCAATCAAAGGAATCCGGGGCCGGATATTTATGCGGACTCATACCATAACCTTTCTGATAATTGATCGTCATATACTGCGTTTCCTCTCCGCGCGTAAGCTTAACATAGCACACGCCGTCCTCAAATAGGTCCGTAATCTCCATTTTCTGATCATAATAATATACCCAGACCGTACCGTCATCCTTATATTCTACCTCGGGAGCATTCAAGGACTCATTCAATTGCTCCAGAATTTCCTCCTCTGTCAACGGACGTTCCGTTCCATCCGATTCGTATGCGATTCCGCCCCCTTCCCGCTCTCCCACTTCGCCGTTTTCCAGCGGATATGAGATATGATATGTCCCCTCTCCGTCATATTCAAACGTTGCCGTTGTCTGGTCTCCATGAACCCAAAGCTGAACCGTCCTCTGAATCCCTCCGATGTCTCCCGCATATGCAATGCCGCTGCCGCCTGCCAATACCGCGCAGACCGCTGCCGCTGCCGCCGCCGTTCTCATTTTTGCTTTTTTATTCATAATAGCCATCCTTTCTATCTCCTGAGATATCTTGTCGGAGGACTGCAATACCGAAAATGCCTGCTTATATTTTTCTCTATTCGTCATCTTCCCATTCCTCCCGCAATTTTTCTTTGAGCATCACACGACCGCGCGACAGCCTCACCTTGACGTTGCTTTCTGTGATTCTCAGAATATCCGCAATCTCATGTACGGTGTAATCCTCATAGTAAAACAAATGGATCACGATCCGGTATTTCCGCGGAAGCTTCATTACCGTTTCGAACAATTCCCCGGATTCCAGTGTCTCAAAGGTCAGCGTCTCCATATAGTCCTCCAACGGCACCTTATTTCTTCTCCAAAATGTCCGGTTCGTATTTTTCGCTTTATTGATCGCCACACGGATCAGCCATGCCCGGATGTGCTGCTCATTATCAAATTCTTTCTTTAATAAATAATACTGAATGAATGTATCCTGAACAACGTCCTCCGCGTCTTCCGCGTTCCCGCAGACATTAAAGGCTGCTGCGTAAAGATTGTTCCGGTATTGTTCAAACAGCTCTTTTACTGATGGTTTCATGAGTACTCCCCTGATGTTGACGCGGAAAGCCTGCCGCCGACCGGCTTTCCCGCATACGTGGTATGAAAAGGCCCTTCACTAATAATACACCTCAAAAAGCAAAAAGGTTACATAATGCGTTGAAAAATATTGACAATCAAGTGATTATAGTATATAGCGCATATGCTGCAACGTTTTGTCCATTTCAGGTCATAGCAGGCACTGCCGTTCCCGGTGTAAATATTCTGTATGCGGATTTCCCTGTGCAGCCGCACGAATCATATGGTCAGATCATCATGGTCATATAAGCAGGAATGCTTCTCATATATTTTTCTCTACTCCGTCAGCGCCCCCTTAAAACGCGCCTCCTATGAAGCGTTTTAAATGGCAGCTTCCATCGCCATGATCACCCCAGCCATCCCAGCGGAAAGCCCCACCGGATCACCTTCAGCGCCGGCACATACTCCGCCAGATCCACGAATGCCGGGCAGACTGCCATCTGAACCAGCAGGATCGTCAAAGTCCATCCGGCAAAGGACGTACTGTTATGAAACAGACTGCCCACAGTCGGCACCCAGAAACTGCACACCAGGACGAACAAAACCATGCTGCTGATCTCTGCCCCGATCCCCCGGTGTCCCGGCGCTGACAAGATAAGGAGTATTCCCGCCGCAGCCGGGACAGTCGCCTCCGCCAGGCATCCCAGATACCGGAACCTCCGCCGCCGTCTCCAATCCAGGGCAGACAGCGCGCCGTTTCCGTTCCCGCCGAACTTCCTTCCCTGGGCCATCCACAGGATCGCAAAAAGAAACAGCCCTGTCATTCCCTGTACCGGCCGTACTTCTCCGGATGCGCCTGCTTCCCCCCGCGGCTGCGCGGTTTTTATGATATCCATGCAGAACATCTCACGGTCATACAGGTAATCATCTCTTTTTTCCAGAAGCGCCTCCGTCAGTTTTTCGCTGCTTCTTCCGTACATTTCTTCCTCACTGCCGATCAGTATTTTTTTACTGTAGCCTTCAAAAAATGCCGCATAAAATGTCTCCTGAGCTACCAGTCCTTTTGCGGAAAAGGGCGTGCAGATATAGGTTACGGAGTTCTTTAACCGATCCTCCCAAATCCGTTCCTGAAAATCCTCAGGAAAAAGAAATCCGCATTCGATCCTGCCCGATACCATATCCCGGCGCATGGTCTCTTCGTCCGAGTATTCGATAAATTCGAATATACTGTCTCTGTGCCGAAGGCTTTTCAAAACGTTGTCCGCATATTCATCCGCCGCGCCGCAGACACCAACTCTTGTATTGTCTGCGTCAGGCAAATGTATATGGGCGGTCAGAAGCACCAGCAGGATCATGCCCAGAACCTGCAGCCACGAGGTTTTCCGTTTGAGCCATGCTTTCAGCTGCAGCGCATACCATATTTTATATTGTACCAAATCGCTGGCGCGATGGCCAGAGTAGGTACATATTTCCTAAAAATTAGTAGTTTTTCCTTCTATCTTTCAAAAAAAGTAGCAGTTTTTGTA
>NZ_JBQIKP010000090.1:0-5961 GCF_056796775.1 Schaedlerella sp. | reverse complement strand
AGTATTTCTATTTTTACTTTTTTCTAAACTTGAGGTTATGGGGTTGACCTAAAGGTTTCGCCTTAAGGCGAGGGTTTTAACCCCATTATACAGACAATAAAGGTATAAAAGTATGCATTCGCCCCTCCTGAAACCTGGCTTCCGATACCTGCCACCAAAGTAGTCACAAAGACGGCCCAGATAGGCTTATATCTCAAAAAAGAAAGCATTTCCTTTATCGTATAATTTTCCTCTTCCGTTCCTTCAAATGCAACCCTTTCCTTTACCCCCAGCGCTCCCACAATGGAAAACGCCAGCGTCATAGCCATTGATCCAAAGATCAGCACATAGTACCCCTGTAATGTGCCTTCCGCTACAATGATCGGCCCCAGTATGCCGATAACGGCTGCACCGGCCATATTCCCCAAAGCGCCGGCAAGCGTCAGCTTGTTTCTCTCCTTGCTGCTCGTTGACATAACCGGTATCAGGCTGTTCTTGGATATATCCATAACATCAAAGGTCCATCCCAGTAGCAGATAAGTAACGTATACAATGACATATTTACCCACCGGGCTCCAGACAGCGCCAAACCACAGTAGGATGTAATTTATTACGCATATGATTGTACCCAAAATGAGCATCGGCCGGAATTTACCCAATTTTGTTACCGGGAATCTATCCAGCACATATCCCATGACAGGATCACTGATGCCATCCACCACCTTAGAGATTAAAAACAATGTTGCCAGCGCCTTAGGATCCAGTCCAACCACAGTTGTATAGTAAATCAGGAAATATGCCGACAGTAATGTCATCAAGGGAATATTCCCCGCATATGTCATAAACAGACTGATTTTTTCCCCGATTCCTACTCTCTTGTTTTGTCCTTCCGTATTCATGGATTCTCCTTCCATTTTCCATAAAGATTGTTATATTGTAAAATTCTTTCTGATATTCCAGTCGAATATTTCATACCGCTCCCTAAAACTGCGCCAATGCCATATCCACTGCCTTCATCTGTTCCTCGTCTACCGTTCCGCCAAAGGTTTCCGCCGTCTGGCGCAGCGAAAGATCATAAGCCATATCCGGTATTATCTCAACTTCCATCAGCGGCGATAAAAACTCTACAATCCGGGGGTTTGCCAGCAGCTCCTCCATGGTAGAATCCACAGAATAAGTTTTTTTCAGCGGCCTCATTGCTTCATAAACCGCCTCATACTCCCCTGCTTCAATATGGCAGACACCATTTCTTACATCCGCAAACAGAGGATTGGCCCTATCACCATATAAGTTATCCGGCGCCTCGGGCAGGATAACCCTTCCCTCTCCGCCAAAAGGAACCCTGATCTGTATTTTTACCCTGTTTCCCTCTAAAATTTCCCAGCCGCATTCATATCTCCCGCTGGCAGAATCATAGGATGCATGTGCCTTTCCCAAAGAAAAATCAAGCTTCGGGCAGATTCTCACTTTCCTCGCCCCCGGAGAATCCTCCGGCAGATCGATCCCTGCCACATGCCGGAAGCACCACTCCAGTACCGCCCCATAGGAATAGTGGTTCAGACTGTTCATCCCTGTACTGGAAATACGGCCCTCTTCATCCAGCGAGTTCCACCTCTCCCAAACCGTCGTAGCCCCCAGCTTTACCTCATGGAGCCATCCCGGATATTCTTCATTCAGCAAAAGGCGGTATGCCATGTCCGTCATTCCGTTGTCTGTCAGGATATTGCACAGGATGGACGTCCCCACAAAACCCGTATTCAATTTGTTCTTATTTTCCCGCAGGAGCTTCCTCAGCATTTTCCTCGTCAGCTCCTCGTCGTCCGACAAATGATATTTCAAGGCCAAAAGTAATCCTGTCTGGGTTTTTATTGCACATCTTCCCGTAGCCGTAAAATATTCCGCTTTTACCACAGCCCATAGCCTCCCGGCAAGCTCCCGGTAGGCCTCCTCGTCCGCCTTCTGCCCCAGCATCGCCGCAGCCTTTGCCACAAGCTCGGCGCTGGCCGCATAATAGATATCCGCTATGTAAGCTTCATCGGTTGCCCCGCACACATTCCCTGCAGACGCCCCTGTCTTATCCAGCGCCAGCCAGTCTCCAAAGTGGAAACGCTGCCTCCAGCCGTGGTTTTCCCCGTCCACCCGCCTGATGTAATCCACCCACGCTTTCATGCTGTCAAACTGATCCTCCAGTATGGTTTTATCTCCGGAGAACAGGTACACATTCCAGGGTACGATGCAGGCCGCGTCCCCCCAGGCACAGGATGTCATATCCGAGCCAACGGCAGGAACCGTTACCGGCACCATCCCGTCCGCAGACAGCTGCTCCTGATACAAGTCATACAAGTATTTCCTATAAAAGGCATAGGTATCCGCAAGATAACACGCCGTAGCGGAAAACACCTGCGTATCCCCGGTCCATCCCAGCCGCTCATCCCTCTGGGGGCAATCGGTAGGTACATCCAGAAAGTTGTCTTTCATTCCCCACTGCACATTGGAAATAAACCGGTTTACCAGATCATTCCCCGTCCGGATCTCCCCTGTTGTCTCAAAGTCGCTGTACAGCGCAATCCCGGCAAAATCATCGCAGGAAAGATCCGGCATACCCGTAATCTTTACATAGCGGTATCCGTAAAAAGTAAAACATGGCATGATATCTTTTTCTGTTCCATCAGAAATATAGACATATTCGGACAGGGCCGTCCTTAGATTCTCATTGTAAAAGCACCCTTCCTGCAGCACCTCTCCCGTCTGAATCCGGATTTCGGTTCCTTTCGGCTCATGGACATGCAGCCTGAAAATCCCCGTAATCTCCTGTCCCAAATCGAGAACAAGCTCCCCCTTCGGTGTATGGAGCAACTCCTTCGGCTTTAAAACCTCATGGGCCGTCACAGGCAGGGAAAGGCGCTCCACCAGTCTTCCCCTTGGCGGTTCTGAAAGCTGTGCTTTTACCGGCGGCACAGCCTCTAAATTATCATCCCGCTTCTCGCCGTCATAAATATTCGAAAAGAAAATATTGCTTCTGGCCACTTCCCATGTGTCATCCGTGGCCACCACTTCTTTACTGCCATCCTCATATACAATATGTACTTCCGCGATCAGTTTCCAATCGTCACCATAATAACCGCTTTGCTCCGGCCGATTGACTCCGAACCGCCCCTTATACCATCCGTTCCCAAGAACCACAGACAGCCGGCCGCCGCCTTTTATCTGCTCTGTCACATCGTAAGTCTGGTACTGCAGCCACCGATGATAATTGTTGCAGTAAGGCGCCAGGTATTCCCCGCCGATCTTCACCTGCGGCTGCTTTTCTCCTGTCGAAAAATATGCCTCATACAAGCCCAGTCCGCAGATGTACAATCGCGCCTCCCGCACTTGTTTTTCAGGTCTTATCTCCCTGAAAAAAATCGGATGCCGGGGTTCGCTGCCATCGCAGGTAATCCATTTTCCCTGCCATGCCTCCCCACGTTTTGCCGTTTCAAAATACTGCACATCGGACGCAATCCTTTCGTCTGCGTCCGTTGTAACGATCACTTTCCAAAAATATCTGGTGCATGGCTCTAATTCCAGATCAATCCTGGCGGCAAGGCTGTCCAGCTCTGCCTCCCCCGTATCGTGCAGAAGCGATTCAAAGCTTTCCTCCCTGCTTATGATAATCCTGGCACTCTTTTGTTTTTTCCCGGTGCAGCCTGCAGCTTTCCAGGAAAAGACAGTTTTGTCCATTTGGAATCCGATTGGATTTGTGATATGGTTTGTTTTCGCCGCATAGATTCTTCCCATGGCGCCCTCCCTTTCCAAATTGGTAAACCGTTTCCGGCCTTATGAATTCGTCCGACTTTCTGATTGCTTTAAAGTACCTATAGTATAACGGATTTCCTCCGACAAATCATCAACCATAGTTAAGCAATTTACCAACCGTACTTAACATCTTAAATTTCTTTTCCACAAAGAATCCTCTTAGAATTATCCGCCTTTGATGTAAGTAAGAGGATGTGCCTATGTAGCCGCACTTAGTATAATCATTTGGTCGATAGTCAAGAAAGTACGCTGGAAATATTTCACTTTCGGATATTTACAATATGTATAGATGTTCTGTAGATGAAGTATGACAGGTCAACAGAAGTTCGGCCGTTTTGTGTTTATTGATAGGGGCGCCGAGGCACATTATACAAGGGGAGGGGTCAAAATCACGACCACAGGGGTCACTTTCACAGCCATAGGGGTCAAACGGTCTGCCGCAGGGGTCAGAGGGGTCACGGAGGGGTCAGGTTTTTGACCACTGTGGCCGTGCGTGGCCACTGCTCCCATGCTGCCCTGGCACAGCCCCAAACGCAAACAAGGGATTCCAACAGCACTCAATGTGCCGGAATCCCTTGTTTTCAGCGGTTTCTCCGATATTCTGTTCATTCCCATTGTATCAATTAAGCGATTTACATTTCCGTAAAATGCACCGTGTTGGTGTACCCGTTGCTTTTCGCATAGTCCTCCAGCATTTTTTTCTGGTTGGCTATACTGCTGCTGTCTCCCGCAAGCTCATCGTCCCTTGAGAGTCGCTCATAAAGAGCTGTTATTCTGTTGTCCCCAGCCGTTCTGTTGTTCATGTTGAACTCCTTTCCGGCTGGCTCATCTGTGGTGAATCCATCATACCACAGTTTCCGCCTCCTGTCATCATTTCGTTGCAGATTAAACGGGATATTTTTTCATCGGGCGTGTCGGCATACCCTGAACCTGTATATACCCTGACCTTGAAAAGCGTCCCGCTTATCCTGCGGTAAAAAAGCCAGCCGCAGAAGGACTGGTTTTTGCCATATCATTATTCAATTTTACTGCCTCCATTATGCAATCCTTTCTTGCGATTCATACGCATTTCCCTTATAATTGTTCGGGGAACCGTTAAGTCTCCGACTTCCGTACTTAGTAACCGGATTCCCATTTTATCCGTACCTCATAGCCTGCCCCTCCTTTCGTGTAACTGATTTCTAGTCAAAAAGAATTACTCTTTCACTAATAGGAGAAAAACGGGACTGACCATAAATGCCAAAATACGCTGAAATCCCAGCATTCAGGGAGCAGAATTTCATAACGGAAGCGGACGGGGATATGCTCCACCGTGAAGCCCGCGCCCTTGCGATCCAGCGTATTGAGGAAAGCGCAAGGACAGAAGCCGACTTTGAAAATGTGCTGTACTGGTGGGATAAACTGGACGCAAACAGGGAACGGAAAGAAAGAGACCATGAAATAGGGCGATCCACTGTTCCTTTGGAATGGGGCGCAGATGAATGGTACCTTTCCACCAGACCTTCCTATGATATGATTCTAAGAAGGCTCATGCTTGCGGGCGATTTTCTTGATTTCATATTTGACAGTCCGGAAACACTACACGAACTTGTCACGGATATAGATTTATCGGAGATATTGCAGGAACTAAAACCACATCTCAAAAATATGCTCTATTATCTATTCCTGCGTGATTATTCCACAGCAGAATATGCGGAGAGTATCGGACAGACTGACCGGAATATCAGGGGTATTCGGGAAACTGCTCTGAAAAAGATACGGAAGCTCTATGGCGGCATACTCACATACAGGAAAGAAAATCGTCTGCCGATAACGATTGACGAAAAATATTTCTTGGAAAACGGAGTGCGAAAGAAAAAGGGAAGATAAGTGTATTCTGACTGAAAGCCACAAACAGCTTGACCAACAATGAGTAACTGTTTATAATGTAAGAAATATTACATCAGATGATATGCCAGGATTGATTGGATTGGAGCAGATTTTTTATGAAAAATTTATTTGAACATACCAGTGCGCCGTGGATTCGGTACAGCAGCTATGAATATAAGACAGACAGTGACAACAACCTCTACATAACGGTTTCCAAAGATGCCAGACCGGAAATGTACCATCCCATGCAGGAAGCAGAACAGCTCGTCATTGATGCCATAAATGTCGGGCTTGCCGCCATGCACAAAATACCGGAAG
>NZ_JBQIKP010000089.1:0-7815 GCF_056796775.1 Schaedlerella sp. | reverse complement strand
TGGTATTCATTGACCTCATCCGCTCTCTCAGCGGCATCGCCGCCGGAAATCTTCTTTTCACTGATACGCAGCTCCTTGATGAAGGACGATACGTCCCTCCGGTGCTCTCCTATAAAATGATGGAGCTCCTCCGGTTCCATATCGGAACGGATAAATAGATATCCGGGGAAAAGCGCTCTGATCTCCGTTGCTTTTCTGTCGTGTCTCCACAGCTCGATGCAGGGATAAAATACCGTGCCCCTTCCTTCCGGAAGTTTTTTCTTAAGTACCGTTGTAACTTCCCATTGCTTTAATGTCTGCGTGTAGAGGACACAGTAATGGGAGGAATGGCGCTTGTCATTTTGCTTCATTGATCATCGTCCTAAATCATGGATTTTGCTCTTTTTTCTGCCAAGTCAGCTTACGTTTTGAATCGCAGATTACAACCATCTGCGAGAAAGCGTTGAAAAGCCCATGAAAACAGGATTCATGAAAAACAGACCGATTTATCAAACCACCTTATCACCTTAAAAATCACCTTATCAGTTCTATGCGTTGTCCTTAGATCAAATAAGACGGCATGGCTCACACGAAGGCCTAAAACGCCTCCTCCCAGCGGCGCGTTTCATGACTTTAAAGGGATTTGCTGAAACAGGATGCTTTTATGCGCATCCTCCCGGTCAATCAGCTTGATGATTGGTCGGGGTGTGACATGTAACCTTTGATACGTTTCTATCCGCGGGGCAAGAGCTGTGCAAGCTTGTCCATATTTTTCTGTTTCGTTTCCCGGGTCGGATGTACATAGCGGTCCATGGTGAGTCTCACGCTGGAATGGCCAAGGATTTCGCTTAAGGACTTCACATCAAAGCCAAGCTCAATGCATCTTGTGGCGAAGGTATGCCGGAGCGCATGGAAATTGGCATCCGCAATCCCGACTGCGTCAATGACCGCCTTGAAATGGCTCTCCATGATCCTGGGTTCGATAAACAGATTTTCATGCCTTGTCAGAAAATAGGTTCCGTCCGGTCCTTTCATTTCCGACAGCAGCTTGTACAGATTGGGCGGCAGCGGAATCCTCCGCATGGAGCTTCCGCTCTTGGGCATCGTAGTAATGACCTTCGTCCTGTGATCCGGATGATCCGGGGTCTGGATCCGCAGCATGGTCGCGTGGATATACAGCTCCCCCTCATCGAGAAGGACATCCTCCCAGCGGAGGGCGCAGAGCTCGCCGAGACGGATGCCGGTATAGAGGCAGAGCATGATTCCGATGAGGTCATTGTCCAGATCCATATTCTCATGAAGGTAATCCTCGATCATTTTCTGCTCATTTCTGCTGAATACACGGATGGGCCTGCCCTGGTTTTTGATGAAAATCCCGTTCAGGTTCGCCACTGGAACACGCCTGTAGTCCCGGGCATACTCCACAACGGTTTTAAGAACAGATACAACGCTCCTTGCGGTATTGCCGGACAGTCCTTTACCGTTATTGCCGTCTGACGCACAGAGCCTGGTTACAAAAGCATCCACGTCGTCTCTCGTGATATCCGTGACCAGCCGGTCTCCATAAGCCGGGAGCAGATGGAGGTTCAGGTTGTTGCGGTATCTGCATATGGTACTTTGCTTGAGATACGACTCTTTTTCCTTCATCCATTCGGAAGCCACGTTGGAAAACAGAAGCCGGTCCCCGCCGCCGGATTCCTTTTTCACAGAGTCCTCATATGCTTTCGCGGCCCTCTGCTTTTTCCGCAGCACGTCGTCGTAGCTGCTGCCGGAAATATAACCGTATCTGATTCTGCCGTTTACCCTGTCCTTGATGTATTTGCCTTCCCATTTGCCGTTCTTGCGCTGGTAAATGTTTTCACCTTGTCTGGCCATAATGATTCTCCTTTTCTTGATGTAAATTTATGATTTTGCAGTCTGTATATTGAGATTGGAAAGCATCCGGATCAACAAAAGAAAAGCCTGCCGGCAGGTTACATGTCACACCCTGACCAATCACTACGCTGATTGGTCAGGAGGATGCACATAAAAGCTGGGATTCAGGCCGTCCATTGCCGTAGGCAATTTTAAATGACGGCCTGAGTTACAGGGCACGCCTGGTCAAGGTGTGACCTGTAACGCCGGCAGGGATATCACGCCGGCAGGGAAAAAATGGGTGTTGACAAATCTACCTGTTAGGTGTATTGTAACAGATGTCGAGATATGCTATAAAGCATTTTCGCAGATGGTTGTAATCTGCGAGAATTGTATCGTGTGATTGTACTCTCTAAAACATTTCATAATCTATAGATTCCTGCATAAACTTATTTACAGACCACTAAAATATAGATTAACTTCTGATATCAATTGCTGTATATTATTTTTAGTGGTTGTGCTGCGGATGCTTGTGGGGCCTGCGGCCGGAGGAGTCCATGCGTGGACTCCTTTTTTCAATCTTAATATGATTCGCCCGTCAAAATGTCCCATTTCCCTTGCCGGCTGATTTTCCGAATCATAATATTTCTCTGTGCATAGTTTATTTCCATCGGGTGCAGCTCCCGGTTTCTCCTCTGCGGAGAGTTTAAATATGAGCAGAATAAAATAGCTGTATGTTTCCCATGGAATAAAATAAGACCCACATACTTGACATTTCCGCAAGCACATGGGTCCACATATTTTTTACAACACTCTTTTATAGCCGCTATTCCACTTCCCGCAGCATCCGGTCCAGTCTCTCCCGCTTCTCCCTCGTAACGCCATACCCGGTAAACGGCGCCCAGGTCAGCTCCTCCAGGGTACACAGCTCCTTCTCAAACGGAATCCTGTCGAAATGATACTCCTGATCCAGAACCGCCCTGGTCTTCGGATTTTCCTTCAATTCCTCCCAGGTAGAATCCAGACTGTAGGTCTTCCGGTACGGTGTGGTTGGCTCATAGCAGAACTCATAGCTTCCCGCCCCTGCAAGGAACACCACATTCTTCCCGTCCTGCCGGATCTCACCCATTGCTCCGTCCTGGCCGCAGCCTGCGCCTTCGCTCTGCCGGGTCTCATTCGCTGCTCCGTCCTGGCCGCAGCCTGCGTCTCCTGCCTGAGCAACCTCCGCTTCGCCGCTCTGCCCGCCGGACAATTCTTTCCCCTGACAGCCGGACATATCTCCAACCTGCTGCCGGATCACCTCCGCCGGCGCGTCCGGAAGCACGATCTCCGCCTGAGTATCAAATGGCACCGTAAACCGGAACTTCAACTGCTTCCCGTCAATCTCCCACGCCGACTCGATGAGCCCCGACGCGGACCTTAAGCGTACCTCGGATTTTCCAATCTGGTAGTTCGGCATTGGTGCGATCCGAAATCTCTTAAATCCCGGATATTCCTCCCGTGGATTGATCCCGGCCATATTGCGGAACATCCATTCCACAATGGACCCATAGGAATAATGGTTCAGCGAGTTCATCTCCGTTCCGCTGATCTTTCCGTCCGGCTCCACGGAATTCCACCGCTCCCAGATAGTGGTAGCGCCCATCAGCACCTCATACAGCCATCCCGGATACCCCTTCTCCAAGAGCAGGTGGTACGCCAGGTCGTTCATCCCATGTTCGGACAGCATCCGGCACAGGTACGGCGTTCCCACAAATCCCGTATCCAGGTGATAGAAATTCTTTTTCAGCCGGTTCAGAAGGCCTTTGCGCACCTTTTCATAGGCAAAATCCGGTGTCAGCCCCATGTACAGGACCACCACATAAGCCGTCGTGGTATCCACCGCCAGCTTGCCCGAAGGTGTAAAATATTCCTTCACAAAGGCATCATGGATCTCCCGCACCAGCGTTTCATAGCTCTTCGCGTCCTCTTCCTTCCCCAGGACCTTTGCCGACTTTGCCACGATATTCGCAGAATAATAATAGTAGGCGGAGGCTACCAGGTCCGGGTCCGTCGCGCCGTAGACGCCGCCCGCGTAATTTCCGTCCAGTGCCAGCCAGTCCGCGTAATGGGTTCCCGTCTGCCACAGCCGTTTCGCGCCGTCTCCGTCGTCCTCCCGCTTCATATAATCGACCCACGCCTTCATGCTGTCATACTGGCGGCGCAGGATATTCTTGTCGCCGTAATGCAGATACACATTCCAGGGAATGACCGTTGCCGCGTCCGCCCAGGCGGTGGAAGCGTCTCCCGGATAATTAGCGACCGGCACCACGTCCGGCACGCTGCCGTTCATCTTCACCTGCTCCGCATACAGATCCCGCCCGAACTTGGTGTAAAATGCACAGGTATCCATAAAGTAGCTGGCTGTCCCGGAGAAGATCTGCGCGTCCCCGGTCCATCCGTACCTCTCATCGCGCTGAGGACAGTCGGTGGGCACATCCACAAAATTCCCCTTCATGCCCCATTTCGCATTCAGGACCAGGCGGTTCACCAGCGGATCCGAGGTGGTGATCTCTCCCAGCTCTTCCATGTCCGAATGGATCACCAGCCCCCGGAAATCCTCCGGATCCGGTTCCCCTTCCCAGCCTTCCACTTTCACGAAGCGGAACCCGTAGAACGTAAAATACTGGCGCGCCCAGCGCTCCGTCCCGTCTGAGATATACGTATATTCCGCTTCTGCGGTACGCAGGTTTTCATTGTAAAAATTCCCGTCCTGGAGGATCTCCCCGAACTGGAAATGCAGCTTCGTCCCGGCAGGCGCCTTGCAGCGGAAGGTCAGCCACCCCACCATGTTCTGCCCCAGGTCCAGGACCGTCTCTCCCGCGGGCGTATGGATCACCTCCACAGGCCTGATCCGCTCATGCACGGTGATCGGCGGGGACAGCCTGGGAGACAGGCGGTCATACCCCAATTCGATCAGCTCCGTACTGAAGGTCTCGCTGACATCCAGCCCCGCGTCATACACCTCTCCGGAATAAATGCCGCTGTCCACGATCCGGCTTTTCCTTGACTTCCATCTCTCATCGGTGCCGAATACTTCCTCCGTGCCGTCCTCGTACCAGACATGGATCTCCGCCAATGCCGCCAGACGGTCTCCGTAATTCTCATATTTCACGCGCATCCCGTAGCGGCCCTTGTACCAGCCGTCTCCCAGCAGCAGCTCCACACGGTTTTTCCCGGTTTTCAGACTCAGCTCATAGGTCTGGTACTGGATCCAGCTGTCATAATCGCAGAATCCCGGAAGGAGGCATTCCTCCCCCTGCTTCTCCCCGTTGACATAGAACTCATAGAGCCCTAAGCCCACCGCGTAGGCCCGTGCTCTGACCACTGGTTTTGCGATCTCAATCTCCTGCCAGACCGCCGCCTGGACCTGCTTCTCCAGCCTGGGGGTGATCCACTTCGCCTGCCAGGTGCCGGTCTGCCCGCCCTGACCGCAGTCCGCCGATTCCTGACCCCCGCTGTCCTGCTCTGACCGGCAACCGTCCGTCTGTCCCGGCTGACACGCACTTCCCTGAGCCGACCGGCAAGCGTCCGTCTGTTCCGGCTGGCACGCGCTGTCCTGCGCTGACCGGCAGGAATCCGCCTCTCCCGGCCGGCGGACACCGCTCTGCCAGGTCACCGTTTTTGCCGTCTCAAACCACTGTACCTCGCTCCACGCGCAATCCCCTGTCTCATCCGTCACCCGGACCTTCCAGTAATATCGGGTCATGGGAGACAACGTGAGCGGCAGTTCAAATCCCGTACTGACCACATTGTCACACTCCCCGCTGTCATACAGGATCTCAGAAAAGTCCTCCTTCAGAGAAACCTGCACCTGCGCGCTGACTTGCTGCTTTCCCGCAGCCTCCGTCACCACATAGGAAATGGTGGGATTCGCCAGGTCATAGCCCAGCGGATTCGTCAGATGGTTGATTTTTAAATGTTCAATTTTCATAGCCAATTTCCTTCCTAACGATATATCGTTGTTTCATACGTTTACAGACCCGGCAGACACTCTGCCGGCCGCGGCCCATTCCGTTTTTTATGTATTCCCGGGCTTCCTCTGCCCCACAGTCACCGCAAATCCCCCACTGTCCGGTACATTTTCCATTTCAAAAACGCAGTCCTCAAAATACAGCAGCAGGCATCTGGCGTAGGTGTTCACGACACCCATGCCGCCGATCTCCATCTCCGCGGGCTTGACCCTCTCCAGAATATCCTTCCGCGCTTCCTCCAGCTTTCTCTGCAGCTCCAGAAGCTTTTCCTCCGAAACTCCGCAGCCGTTGTCCTCCACCCGGATAATCCAGCAGTCCGCCAGTACCCTTCCCGTTACGGATATGTGCCTGCCGGTGTCCATGTTCTGAAACCCATGCTTCACGCAGTTTTCCACCAGCTGCTGCAGAGTCATCTTCGGGATGGTCTGCCGCCGGATCCCCCGGTCCACATCGATACTCACTTCCAGAGAATTTTCATGACGGGCCTTCAGCAGATAAAAATAACTGTCCAAGTATTCCAGCTCCTTCTCCACCGAGGCATACCGTTCCTTGTTGTTCGTAGAGTAGCGCAGCATGGTTCCCAGGGAGCCGCACATCTCACAGATGGTCTCGTCATTGTCCAGGATCGCGCGGGACGAGATCGTATTGAGCACATTGTAGATAAAATGCGGGTTCACCTGCGCCTGCAGCATATCAAACTGTGCCTGCAGCTGCAGCTTCGCCGCCTTTTTCTCATTCTGCAGTGCCTCGTCCAGCCGCGTCATCATGGCCTGATAGGACCGGATCAGCTCCTGAAATTCATCCAGTGCCCCGGCCGCCTCCAGGTGCCGGTTATCCTGCAGATTTTCGATATTCGTATGTTCCACCGTCTCCTGCAGACGCTTGATGGGACGGGTCAGGATCCCTGCCCAGAAAATGATCATCGCCAGGCTGATGCCGAAGGTGGCCAGCGTCGCCGCAAAGGAGATGGAAAAAAGCTGCCCTCTTTCCTTGCCAAGCAGCACGTTCTCTTTATACGCCAGTACCGTCAGGTCAAACTCCTCAGAGGATGCTTTCGTATAGATCGAGCCGTTTTCCGTCAGCACCTGATTCTCCTGCTGATCTCGAAGCCATTCGCGGTCCTCCTCAGACAATTCCGTTCCATATTCTCCATTGCTGGCGTAAAGGATCTCTCCTCCATTCACAATGAGCAAAAATTCAATATCCGGATCCGATGCTTCCAGCGATTCCAGGCTGTCCATCCGGTTCTCCACCTCCAGATAGCCCATCCCTTCTCCCCGCAGCGCCTTCATCAGGGAATAGACCGGTACCTTGTCATTGGCGCTCCAGTAATCCGGGTGGGAACTGACGATCACAGAATTTCCATCCGCCGCGTCCGCCCGCTCCAGGTAAGGGATCTCCTCCACCTCAAATTCCGAGATCAGGCGCTGCTTCGGCAAAATTCCCGCTCCCGTTGTGTAGGTGGCGCTGCTGGCCAGAAACGAGGATTGATTGAAGAACACGGTCCGGTGTGAATTTTTCATAATGTATTCCGTGGTCAGCCTGGTGCCCAGATTGGATTTCGCATCCAGCACATAGCGGTTCGGAATCTCCCCGTACTGATCCTCCGCCAGCCAGGTAATGCTTTCCAGCATGACGGTATCCGACAGGATGTATTTCATGATGGCGTCCATCCGGCTGAGCCGCTCATCCATCTGGGTCACATAGGATTTTGCGGTGACCCGGAGATTATTTTTCTGGCTGGTCATCTCATATTGAAGACTGATCCTGGCCACCGCAATGCCCAGGATCAGACTGACTAACAGTGCAACAGTGGTATATGCAAGCACTATCTTACTGCGAAATTTCATAATTGTTACCTTAACCTTTGACTGAGCCGGCCACCATGCCATCTACGATCTTCTTATTGAAGATGATGAACAGGATCAGCATCGGGAGCGTGATCACAATGATATCGGCAAACAGCAGA
>NZ_JBQIKP010000088.1:0-8323 GCF_056796775.1 Schaedlerella sp. | reverse complement strand
AACATGGATACCCAATCCCCAGCGGGCAGCACAAAAAATACAGCCGTACCGTATATGAATTCCCCGCATTCATATACGATACGCCTGCATATTCCACTGCCTATATCCTATTGTCCATTCATTTCCCCGGCATTTGCCGGCTTCAAAATTTCAATCTCACAGCTGTGCTCTTTTGTTTTTTTGTCATAGCCAATACCGACAGCAAGGATCCGGCCGGTATAGCGTTCTGCTTCGCCAAGTCTGCCCTGAAATTTCAGAGCATATTTTCGGTCCTTAATCTGTTGGATCGCTTCCTTTGCAGTATAGTCAACCTTCAATTCCAGGATGATGCAATCCTCTTTTCTGTTGATCGGATAGAAAATAAAATCCACATATCCAATACCAGCCTTGTCCTCACGCTCCATAAAATAGGAATCCCTTGCCGCAAGATAGACAAGATTTACCACTGCCGTCAACTCAATTTCATTACTATAGCTTAGCAATGGGATTTCTGTATTATGTGCAAATTCCAGGATTTCAAGCATTGTTTTTATGTCGCCTGCTTTTGTAGCCAAAAGCATTTTCCGGGAAGCCTTTGCCAGTTGATATACATATCCTAATGATTTTTCCTTTTGGAGCGCTGATGAAAAATGATCCATCAGTTCTTTATTGGGGATACGGACCTTTCCGTTTTCATGGCTCAAAAAACCATAGACGACCATTGCGGAAAATACTTCATCCCGTGTCGTCAGATTCATGGATGTGGCGGCATATTCCTGAATTTTCGCAGGAACGGCAATTCCGGATACCATAAGCGCCAGGTCATCCCGCACTTGATCTACATTATTTTTAATATAAAAACGGATTTCCTCATAGGGACCTGAGCTCGTCCAATAGCTTCCCAGCTGATTGTCGCTCAACGCGCCGACAACAGAGCGCGGATTGTAAAGCCGGCCGCCTGATACGGTCTGATATCCATCATACCATATTTTCAGATCTGCTCTGCTTATGGCAGGATTCGGCGTGACCTTAAGATAACGCTGATAAAGTTCGTCCACCTCCTGGTCATTAAATCCCAAATATTCGCTGTATTTCTCCTTTGCGGACAGCGTATATTCGAAAAACATATTAAGCTCCGAGCCGCTCGAGTATTTTGCAATCGGAAGTATCCCCGTCATGTACGCCAGCTCAACGTAGGCTTTCCCTTTCAAAAGATTGCTTAAAAATTCCAAATACGCCAGCTTCTCACGGTCGGTCACAAAGCTTCTGTGAAAAATATAATCCCATTCGTCCAGTACGAAAATGAAACGCTCATCCTCCTGCTCATAAATGTCATTCAGCACATCCCAAACGGCATCTCCATCCGAAGCATCTACATTCGGAAAAGCCCTTTTCAAGTCACTATGCAGACGCCTTTGAATCCGGTCAATATAGCTTTGGTAATCCGCACAATTTTGCGGGAGCTCATTCAGAGAAATGTAAATGACATTATGCTGGTTTAAATGGCGTTCAAACAAGTCATCGGCAGCGACATTCAGCCTGTCAAAAACTGCGCTGCTGTCAACCCCTTTTCCAAAAAAGGAGGCGATCATCGCCGCAATTATCGTTTTTCCAAACCGGCGCGGCCTGGTGATGCAGATATATTTATTGCTTTTACTGCGGTTAGACCCGCTCTGTTCCATAATTTCCGTATTTTGTGAAACGTATGGAATCAATTCACGAAGTATAGCTGATTTATCAATAAAATACGTCGCCGCCGCTTCGTCACAAAACAATCCGGAAGGACTCTTGCTGTTTAAATAAACGCCCATACGTTCACTCCACCTCCCCTTCCCCGCAGCAATACCGCTGTTCATACTCCCCGCCATTCACAAAATCCGCCACCTCAAATGCCCCGCACCGGCAGTTCGAGATCAGCGCCCCGCATTCTGCCAGCAGATACAGCACCGCAAGATAAGGCATCTCATCATGATAATCATTGTCAGCCTTTTTCATTTTTGCGACCAAAAGCCCCTTCGTATTCACATCCGTATACCGAAAACGCTCCTGCTCCAGGTACTTTAGCCTACCCCCGAATCCGGCCTGCCGGAACTTCTCCAGAATATCCGCATCCTCCGTGGCCAGCAGGAGAGAAGAGCAGCCCCATTCCTCCATTTTTTCCTTCACCAGCGCGATATAAGCCTCATCCTCCACAGGCTTCGGAACATCGAATCCTCCATAGCGGTAATCCGTTCCGCAGGCCACGACTCCCAGCACTTTTCCAGTCTCATTTCCGAAAAAAAGCTCCCGAAGCGGATTGATATAAGCTTTCATTTCCCGATTCAGCCGAAGATATTTTTTATAAATGCCCCTCATATGCCCGGAATCATGATACTGTTCCATCATATAAGGATTGAATGCGTCCATTTTGTCATCGCACAGCAGGACATGGCGGCTCTGGAGGACCTCCTCCGGACGATATTCGTTCAGCGGTTCAAAAAAGTCCTCCCAGACATTTTCCTCTCTGCCTCCGGAAAACGAATTGCCGCCGTCCGGGACGCTCAGATCAATCACCGGAATATAATCCAGCTTCCGGTATTCCACCGCGGCAACCTTTGTCATGCAGAACCGGATCACATCTCCCAGTCCGCTGGAGTAGATGGGAAAACGGATCAGCAGAAACCGTTTATCCGGATGCAGATCTCCGTATCCAGTCTCTTTTTCCTGCCAGAACAATGCAGTCATAATATCCAGGCTGCTGTAAATATTCTTCTGAAACCTCCGCCCGAAAAAATCCTTTTCCCGCTCGCTGGTGATATAGAACGCATTACGTCCGGAATCGTGTACCCGATCCGCATTCTGCATACCGGCCCGCGGCGCGTCTCCCGCATCCTGAAGCAGTTCGTCCCTCGTCCCCATGCGATATCGAAAGCCAAAACAGGAAAACACCTCCGCATTTTCATCCAGAAATATCTTTTCCTTCTCCGGAAACTTCCGTTCCAGCACCTCACAAATGAAAGCCGTATATTCTTCAAACTCCTCAAATAGATACGTATCCGCCCGTGAGAGCAGCTCCAGATCCAGTTTCCGGTCAAGCCCATAATCCTCAAATTCACCGGCCGGATAAATGAAGCTCGTCAGGTTTTGCTGATAATACAAAATACATTCCACATCTCCCGGACTGCCGTCATCTTCCGGGCCGCTGCATACCGCAACAGCCCGATTCCACCGGTCATCCGCATTTTTATAGGAAAAGAACAGCTCCCTGGCCTCCGAAAACACATCCGGGTTCAGGTACAGCACCTTTTCCGGTACCTCCCGGCTGTAAAGTACGTCATAATAAGACAGCACCTTCAGCAGCCGGTCGCCGCGGTAAATCAGAATATATTCATTCTTATGTCCGTTCAAAAAAAATCGCAGCGACCGGCTTCGGTCGTAATCCTCCTCCTGAACTCCATATGCGTCTCCGTTATATACCTTTATCATATCAGAACTTCTCCTTATATTTTTATATTCCTGACCGATGAACTCTGCCCTTTTACATCTGCCCGATGGCCTCCAGAATCCAATCCGCGCAATTCGACCATGTCAGATTCTCCGCAGTCTTTTCATACCCCTTCCGGATCATCTCCTGCGCGCGCTCCGTATCCCGCAGCAGCCCGCCGATCATTTCCGGCAATTTCTCCAGATGCTCCAGGTCATACAGCGCAATATCCACCCCGTCCGTAAAATTTTCATCCACCCATCGGCTGGAATCTGTCAGCGGCAGGGAATGCTGGAGCAGCGCGTTAAAGATCCGGTCATGGGTTCCTGCCTTGAACCAGGGAAACACATTCAGGTTCAGCCGGGCATCCGCCATATATGCCAGCGTATCCGCATAGGGGATCCGGTCGTCGATCCGGTGCACATTGGGATAATCTGCGGAACAGTGATTTTCCCAGCCCCTGCCCAGCAAATGAAGCTCCACCCCAGATTTTGCCAGTTCTTCCACCACACGGCCGCGCTGGTACATACGGATTGCCCAGTCCACCGGCTCCGCGCAGCGCATCAGGCTTTTCATCATATTCTGGTCAACCGAAAGCCCCATCTGTTCCACTGTCCGGAAGGCTCCCTGTTCAATCGTAAGCCTGCTGTCTTCCACCAGACATTTATACAAGATCTGATAAAAGTCATAGACCGCTGTCCCCTTTTCGGCCATTTCCTCCACCTGGGCAAGCCGGTTCTCGGGAGAATAATAGGTTCCTGAAAAAAGCACATCATATTTCTTTTCGGTATACGGGATCACCGGGATATTCGGATCTGGCATCACGCCCACATGAGGCATAAATCCGACATAAGGGACACACAGTTTAAAGTATTTTTTCACATATTCCACATGGTCCCAATCACAGCAGAACATCAGATAATTCTGCGGATGCTTTTCCATCGCCGTATGAAACCGAAGCGGCGGATCCATAAAAATGTCCACCACAACCGTCTGATACGCATTCCAGATCCCGATCAGCAGGTCATCCTTGATCCCCAGCCCGTCAAAGCTGATTGCCGCATCCACCTTTTTCGAAGCAAATTGTGAAAAATTGACATAGGAATGCGCGTTTTCCCCAGGAGGATTGAGCAGATCCAGGATAAATGTTTCGTGTCCCCTTTTCCGCAGCTCCTCAGAAAGCACATTTGAAAAAAAGTTAAACGACTCCACTTCCGTATAAAATAAAACAATTCTCATCTTCTGTTTCCCTCCTCCTGACACAATCTCTCTTTATATTCTCCAATTCGTTTATACATCGTACTCCTTCCCATATTACAAAGCTCCGCCAGCTCTCCGATGGTAATCCGGTTCGCCTCCCACTCCTCATACAATTCTGGAAAATTTTCAGGCATGGGGATCATAGGTTTGCCAAACTGGACGCCCCGCGCTTTTGCCGCGGCAATTCCCTCCGCCTGGCGCTGGCGGATATTGTCCCTTTCATTTTCCGCAACAAACGACAACAGCTGGAGCACGACGTCGCTGATAAAAGTCCCCAGCAGATCCTTTGTTTTCGTCGTATCCAGCAGCGGCATGTCCTGAATACAGATATCCGCGCCCTTTTCCTTCGTAATGATCCGCCACTGTTCCATAATGTCCTGATAATTCCGTCCAAGCCGGTCGATGCTTTTCACAACGATCAGATCTCCCTCCCGGACCTTGCGCATCATTTTCTTGTAAGCAGGCCGGCGAAAATCTTTTCCGCTCTGCTTATCGATATAGATACTTTTTTGATCGATGCCGGCTTCAATGAGGGAGATTAACTGCCGTTCAATATTCTGCTCTCTCGTAGAAACTCTGATGTAACCGTATACTTTGTTCGTCATGCCTGTTACCTCCTTGTAAATTATTCTCCTTTTGAGTATAAAACAAAGAGGCGGTATTCAAAAATACCTGATTTAGAACTATATAGGTTATATATCAGACTCGCTGTCTAAACTGGTACAGCATTGCCCAATGACCTGCCTGATTTTCCATCTGCAAGACAGATCTTCGATGGTGCGGCGGTGCTTACGAATTGCCACGAAAGTTTATTTCATAACAGTTCCTTACTGCGTCAGAGGTTCCAGCTCACGGATCCGGCTGACGGAGGGAAGGTATCCCTCATCCGCTGCCATCCGGTAATATTCCAGCGCCTTCGGGATATCCCCGGACACCTCGTACCAGGTCCCCAGATTGTGCGCCGCCTTGAACGAGCCGCATCCATGGATTCCCTGATGCAAAGGCACCTCCCCGATCTCCAGGCATCTCAGATAAGCCTGCTCGATCATGGGTAGATAGTCGATATATTTCTTCGTATCCGCCAGGATTGCCTTCATAAATATGATTCCGCATGTAAAATGAAAATCCGCATAATCCCACAGCCGTTCCTGCTCGTTTTCGATAATTGTCAGTGCCGTGTCATAATCCTGTATCTCGATCAGGCTGTACAAATATTGTATCAGCCCGGTGGTCCGGTAGGCCGCCCCCTGCAAAGGCACCGTTTTATGAAACTCTGCAAAATATCTGCACGCCTCTTCATGGCGCTTCATCCCCCGGAGCGTCCTGGCCGTCTGAAACAGCAGATACGGATCCTCCGGTTTTTCCTTCAATTCCTCCTGAAGGATCACAAGATTCCGTTCCTCCTTTCCGCCCTGCTGATATCCGTCGTGCTCGAACAGCAGCGGCAGCGAATCCGCCGGAAATGCAGAATTTTCCTGTTCGTGGATCCTTCCCGAAAAACGGACTCCCCGAGGAAGCAGCCGTCCCGCCCATGTATACATATAGGCGACTTGCTTCTTTCCGTCCACAGTTCCTTCATTATAAAAATCCTTCCGCTGAATCGCCCCCACATGCTCCATGTTTTCCATAAAAGGCTCCAGATCCTTCCGTGTTCCTTCTATTAAATACTCATCCGCGTCCAAAACCAGATTCCAGTCACAATCCGATTGGTCCAGCGCAAAATTTCTTGCCGCGGAAAAATCCTGGTTCCACACATAATCCGATATCACCGCGCCGAAAGAAGCGGCAATCTCCTTCGTTCTGTCCGTAGATCCGGTGTCCGTGATATAGATCTTGTCCACCAGATCCTTCACCTGCTCCAGGCACTTCGCCAGACAGCGCTCCTCATTTTTCACAATCATCACAAGACCCAAAGTCTTCATGGTATGTACCTCACTTTACCACATATTTCTACCTGTCACATCTTCTTTATTATATGAACCTTTCATGAAAAAATCAACTATGACAAGGGAACCGAAGTATGATATAATGAAAAATGTTTTAAAGCGTTATAGCAGCTAAGAATCTGTAGGAAAAGCAGGCGGCTGATGGATAACAAAATAGCAGTTACAGCCGGATTAAGGCGTAACCTGTAACAAATAGAAAAGGTTAAATTAGACAGAGGAAAATATAACATGAAAACAATAGGTTTGGTAATGATCGTAAAAAATGAAAGCCGCAGTCTGGAAAAATGTCTTTCACTTGCACAAAAACTTGTGGATGAAATCTACATCACCGACACCGGTTCTACAGATAATACTGTTGAGATCGCAGAAAAGTTCCATGCGCACATTTCCAAATACGAATGGAACAACGATTTCGCCGCTGCAAGAAATTACGCTCTGGAACAGTCCACCTGCGACTGGAATCTGATCCTGGATGCAGATGAATACCTCATTTCCGGCTCCAAAAAGGATTTGTTAACATTCATCGAAAGAGGAAGCTGCGTCGGCGCCATCCAACTGAACAACAGCTACAAGGAAGCAAACGGCGAGATCAGCCAAAGCTGCCTGTGCATCACCCGGTTCATCCCAAAAGGGACCCGCTTCGAAGGCCGGATGCACGAACAGGTGGTCAGCAGCCTCCCGATCACATTGCTTTCGCTGGTCTTCGAACACGACGGTTATATGCTGGAAGGAAAAGGAGAGCGCAATCTCCAGGTTCTTCTGGAAGAACTTAAGGACAATCCCAAGGATCCTTATATCCTGTATCAGGCTGCCCGTACGCTCTGGATCATGAAAGATCATGCGCGCGCAGACCAGTACTTTGAACGCTTTTATCAGACCGTCCCCTTCTCCGGCACAGGATATCGGCCCAACGGTGTGATTTCCTATATTTACAATCTGATTGAATTAAAAAAATACGAAACCGGCTTCAAGATCATAGAAAACGAAAAAAAGCGCCTGGCGCCATACGCAGATTATCATTTTGCCTGCGGGACCTTCTACACCCAGGCCATCTTTTCAGATGTACAGCGCTACATCAATTACCTTCCAGAGATCGAGCTTTCCTACCGGCGCTGCCTGGAGATCGGAGAAGTCCCGGAACATGAAGGGGTAATCGGCAGCGGTTCTTTCAAGGCGGCTTACAATCTGGGCGTCTGGTTCGAGGTAAATGGGAAAAATAAAGAGGCGCGTTCCTATTACAAGATGGCGCTGGACTGGGGGTATCAGCCGGCGGCGGAACGGATGAAGGCGTTGAGAACCTAAAAAAGAAATAATCGTATTTTTAGAATCTGACCATAGGCAATGGTAAAAAAATCCATTGGCAGGAATACGTTTCCACTTGACATTCTCTATATAAACATGCAAAATAGAGATATCGAAAATGGATTTTCTACATAGCCTATATTTTCAGAGTAGATTATTCTCGATAACTCATGGTATATTATGTACCGCCAGATGTCTGGACAGAGTGAATTTGATGTGTTTCTTCCTATTATAATGTAGCATATAAGAGGGAAAACCGGCCCTCAAAAGCAGCCTAGGAAAAATATTTTAAAAATTTTCAAAAAAACTCTTAAGATATCCGGATAAGGTACGATAATATAAGTGTCAAGAAGTTTTCGGGTCAGTCCAAATA
>NZ_JBQIKP010000087.1:0-8630 GCF_056796775.1 Schaedlerella sp. | reverse complement strand
TAAAAATGGAAGAAAATCCCATAAATAAAGGGATTTATGCTGTTATCAGATTGTCTTGAGGGCGTGTAGAGGGAATTATGTAGCGGGAACTACGGTTTATTATAAAAAATAAAAGACAAATTTTCGACAATTCAGAACTTGTTTTTTACTACTCCAAATTATACTCATTTAGTCAAACCTTATCAATTGTACGAATGCAAATTTGTATTTCCCGACAGCCCTATTTAGGTTACAACCGTTTCTCCGTGTATATTCCCGCAGAGCAGGCAGGCTTTCTTCGATAAGGTATCACCTGACATTCCTGAGTGTGTTTTCTCTGAACAGTCGAACTTCCTCCGGTAAGGCAGTCATATTTCTCTCAGGATATTCATAGAATGTATCAGTAGATACCGGTAAATGTGGAATGGGAGGAAAAAAGAATGGATAAAAAAAAGAGAGGGCAGGAGATCGAAAACGGATTGATCTGGATGCTCAAATCATTATTGTGCGCTTACATAATCAGCGGTCTGCTGCTGTTGTTCCTGACGTTTCTGCTTTATAAATTCAACATTGACGAAGGCAAGGTGGCCGCAGGGATCATCATGATCTATGTCATATCCACATTTCTAGGCGGATTTATCATCGGGAAATTATCCGGAAACCGGAAGTTTCTGTGGGGGCTGACCTGCGGCATCCTCTATTTTGCGCTTCTTTTGCTGGTGTCCCTGGGAGTTTACCGCTCCCTGCAGGGAAACGGGGCAAATGTGGTAACGACGCTTCTGCTCTGCGCCGGCGGCGGGATGCTGGGGGGAATGGTATCATAGCGAACTGAGGCATGAAAAAACGGCAGAAATGGATCATCCGGCCCGGAAGGGAGTGCCGCGGCTCCCCCGGGTCTCTGACCTGATCCGAAGTTTTGTCAAACACTTTTCTCATTCATTTTAGTGCGGGATTTTATCTCATTCCGATGACCATTCCCAATATGTAGGGAATCAACCAGATTGCCCACACCGCAAGGCTGAACCTATGAAAGTTCTTCGCCGTATCTTCATTATTTCTTATCAGAACAACCGTCGCCCATACAGCATGTACGATCATAAGACCAATCGCAAGAGCTCCTGTTACAGCGTGCAGAGACAGACCTCCTGAGAGTATGGAATGCTCTGCGATCTGTCCCATCAAAAGGGTTCCCGTTGTATCCATGCAAAGCCCCAGCCAAAAGAATACCAGATGCATTCTTTTCAGTCTTTTATTTCGATGCTCTGACCACACACCGATGGTATAGATCACTAACGCCAATGTGATCGTGATGATCGCAGCTGTCAATTTTCCTGTCATTTGAAAGCACTCCTTCCATGGTTATTTCCGCGTTTCCTTCTTCATTATAAAAGATTTGTTGTCAATTGCCCGCATCGTAGCCAAAATCCCATCCAGATGATCATACTCATGCTGGATCAGTTCGGACATATCATCATCCAGATGCATTTCCTGTTCTTCCCAATTTTCATCCATGTAATGTAAAATACAATGGCGGCAGCGCCGGACCCGGACCAACAGATTTGGAAATGACATGCAGTCATCCATCAGTTCCATCCATTCATCGCCCACGAATTTCAGTTTTGGATTGATGATTACATATGGCCTGTCTGTCAATATACAGATCAGCCGCTTCTTCACTCCAATCTGCGGGGCCGCGATTGCCCGTCCGAATCCATAGTCCCGGCGGATTCCCTTGATGCAGTCAAACAGATCCGCAATAACAGGACGCAGACCGTCTAACTCCTCACGTTTTATTTCCTCTGAAATCTCATATAGTCTGGGATCACCCAGCAAAAGAATATCTCGTTCCATCTGCTCCTCTCCTTTCACCATTTTCCAGACGGCATTGCTTCCTGAGTCATCAAAAAAGCCGGACAAAGCAGCAGATATCTCAATCTGCAGCCTTATCCGGCATAACACCTTCTTTGGATTTGCTGCCCTCCGGACGAAAGTGATTATATAATATCTATATCGATTTTTCAACAGAAACTCCGATATCGGGCTGACTTTAATTTATATAATTTTGAAGCTTTGGGGTTTCATCTGTCAATACATCCAGTCCTGCCGCCCGGACAATTCCCTGATCCAAGGCATCTGCCAAGTCTTTTTCATTGACGCTGAGACCTCTCCCCAGATTCAAGAAAATAGGACTTCGCTTCATTTTGGCAAATTCTACAGAAGTAAAATACGCTCTATTTCTATCACTGAGATTCATGTGATTTGATATGACATCTGCATTTGCATATACATCATCTGCTTCCATAAGCTCCACTTCTAATTCTTCTGCGGTTTCTTCGGACACATAGGGATCGTGGGCAATCACTTTCATTCCCAGTCCCTTTGCAAGCTTTGCAACCTGACGTCCAATTTTTCCAAATCCGAAAATGCCAAATGTCTGTTCCTCAATGCGGATAGGTGTCCTGGCATTGTTAAAATTCCACTGATACCTTTTTTCAATGTCATATGTGTAGACTTTCAGATTTTTGTTTAAAGCCAGCATCAGCGCAATTGTATGCTCTGCCACGTCCTTTGTACAGTATTCTCCTACCGGACAGACACCGATTCCGCGCATTGTAGCTTCTTCTATATCTACATTGTCATATCCGGTAGCAATGATCGAAATCACCTTTAATCCAGGCGCATGGTCCATGACCTCTTTATCTATTTTCAGAAAACCTGTCAGAAGCGCTGTCGTATCCATCAACTCCCTGTAGAATTCCTCTATCCGATCATCCTGATATCCCAAAACTACGACTTTACAGTCCGGACACCCTTTTTTTAGCATGCGGATCATATAATCCGGAGAGGGAACCATGCAATTTTCCCGCTCACAAATCAATATTTTCTCCATTTTATCTGCCCCCGGATCACTCACTCATATTCACGGACGATCGGCTGTGTGCCGCAGTGAATACTTCCGTTTCCTCTGTTGATCTCACTAAAGTCAATCGTATCAACAATCTCTATTCCATTTTTTACCATTGCTTCCGCAGTCCGTTCACTTCCTTTCATAGTAATCACGCGGCCTGGTGCTACTGCCAGCACATTAACTGCCCAAAATTCATTGGGATCCGCCTCAATCGTTTTTACTCCCAGCTTTTTCAGTTCCTGCAGAAATCCCCATGCCAGAAAATTTGGATTAATCAATGCCACGTCCCGATCCAGCATCACAAATCCACAGTCTACGTGAATCAGCCATCCCGGCATCTCTGTACGAATCAGACGTACACCTGCCGCGTTAAAAATAGCTTCCAGCTGATCAGCGCCTTCTTCGTTGACACGACTTGAAATTCCTACTACAGCCGTTTCTGGATTGATCATTGCCACACTTCCGCCTTCTACGGTTCCATTTCCACGGATCATTCCACAGATCGGCATACCGATTTTGGCCAGAATGCTCTGATACACTCTTTCTTCGCCATGCCGCATAAGCGGATTCATTTTCATGATAACAGCGCCTCCAGGTATTGCAATAAAGGGATCTCTTGAAAAAATCAGCTTAGTCAGGTTCTCACCTCCCGGAGTCTGGTAATCCTCTGCATCCGTATAAATAACCTCTGCCCCTTCTCTGCGCAGAATACTGGCAAGATGATCATGCTCTTCCTGCATTTTAGCAATATCCAGCGGTTCTTTCCCCATCCAGTAGCCTTTTCCGTTTGAATCTACAAGAGCGTCACATTCCTGATTATAGACATAATCCCTGTTTACATTTTCCAGTTCTTTGCCCATCTTTCTCCCCAATTTGCTTTCTGATATTTCTCCGTTTCAAATGCATCCTCGTTCACTGCATCTATAAAAGCCCATGTCTTGTTCATGCTTCCTATTTCTGCCATAATTTTTATCTCCTGTCATACTCTTTTTGTTGTAAAACCGGCCGGTAAGGGTTCCCTATAACAGGATGATAGCATACCGACTTCTTTATATCACTAGGATGATCCGGCCTACCTGGGGTCCGTTTCCATGGACAAGCGCCATCTCATATGATACGGAAACCCTATCTTGTCATAGAAGAGAATCAAAACTTTCATTATTCCCTGATGAAATCCATGATTGAGGGTGCTTCTCTGTCCGAGATCTGCAACCAGCTCTATCATTCCAACCAGATGATACTTGCGGTGGCTGATACAGACCTGCACCTGGCCGGATATTCGGATTGCTTTGACTGGAAGGAATATACCCGGAAAATGGTCCCGGATATGCTTCAATATTCCGGCTCCTCCATGGACAATCTGGACAATGAAACGGTTTCCATCTATACCTATCTGTCACCGCTTCTGTCTTCCCAGGGGATCCGGATCTTTCTGTTTCCAATCCTGCTGCATGAGACTGCATATGGTTATATTTTGCTTTGTACAGATATTGCCACAGATCAATTGGATGAAACCATCATTATGAAGATCCAGCAGCTCAGCCTAGTGGTTGCCCTGCAGTTCAGCAAACAGAATGACATCAACACAGCGACACGGCATTTCAACAGCTTTCTGTTTGAAAAGCTGCTCCAGGCGGAGCATCTTACCCATGAGGATGCCGTTCATTATCTTGCTCCTCTGGAAAAGAAGATCCATCGGAGATATTATGTCCTGTATTTTCAGTCAGACTCCAGCAGCAACATTGACTCTTTTATCCAGCAGAGCAGCCGCATCAGCCGTTTTCATACCATGGTTCGCAGCACGCTGCCGAATGCAAAGCATATCCTGATGTTTGAAAAGGAGAACGCCCAGGTTGTCCTGCTTCCTTTTCCGTATGATCATCTGGAAGCGGACCTTCTGAAAATACGTGAGCTTTATATCCGTACCATGAAGCCGAACTCTATATTTATCGGGATCAGCATGCCCGCAGAGCTCTCGAATCTGGCCGAAGCCTTCCGACAGGCAAAGCTGGCTTCCTCCTTCCTGTCAGGCTCCAGGAAGGAACTGCCCTACATGCTTTATCAGGAGCTTGGCATGATCCGTTATTTTTTCAATCACTCCGGAGAGCTGGATTATAAATTTCTGGAAGAATTCATACAGAAATATATCGCTCCTCTCGAGGAATATGACAGGAAGCATCATACCGAGCTGTTGAGGACATTGGAGCTTTACCTCTCCAACAATGGATCCAAAAGAGAAACGGAGCAGAAATTATTCATCCATAAGAATACTCTGCGTGCCAGGTTAGCTACGATCAGCAAAATTCTGAACTGTGACGTAGATTTACTGGAGGATCTGTTCGAGATCCAGCTTGCCTTCCGCTTAAAGCATTTATTTGAAAAAGACGGGGAAAAAGATAGAAATTTTTTACCTTGAAAACCGCGCTTTATTCTGCTAAAATCAGAAAGAGCAAAAAAGCACACAGGATGGAGAGATTTTTATGAGTCTGACGATACCCATTGAGACCTCCGCACGCCACATCCATTTGTCGCAGGAGGACTTTAAGACACTGTTCGGCCCCGATGCCGAGCTTACTTATGTAAAAGAACTGAGCCAGCCGGGACAATATGCCTGTCAGGAGCGGCTCACCGTTGTCGGCCCAAAGGGGAGCTTTGAAAATGTCATCGTTCTCGGTCCCTGCCGTTCCAAAACCCAGGTGGAGGTCTCTGTAACCGACAACCGGAAGCTGGGAATCCCCAGCGTGATCCGCCAGTCCGGGGACATCAACGGCACCCCGGGATGCACTCTGGTGGGTCCCAAAGGCCAGGTGGAACTGACTGAGGGCGTCATTGTAGCAAAGCGCCATATCCACATGACCCCGATCGACGCAATCCGTGCCCGCGTAAAGGATAATGATATTGTATTCGTGATCACCACAAGCTTTGAGCGTTCCCTGATCTTTTCAGACGTGGTGGTCCGTGTCAGCCCTTCCTTTGCCCTTGCCATGCATGTGGATACGGATGAGGCAAATGCATTTGCCAATGAGGACAATCCTACCGGGGTGATCTTAAAGCTGTTCGACGGACACACCTACAGCCTGCAGTCCTGGGCGGAGGAGCTGCAGTCAGGCATCAACCGCTGACCTGTCCGACTCCCTGCGCAAAAGGCAGATACCACAGATTTCCAGAGATATACTGGCGAAGCATGGATCTATAGATCCTGCGGATTTTCTGTCTCGAAATGAATGATACCATTTGAAATAAGGAGGATACTGTTATGAGCAAGATTGAAGAAGTAAGAAAAGATATGGTCACTGCCATGAAGGCCGGAGAAAAGGAACGAAAGGCCACATTGTCCGCGCTTCTGACCGCATTGAAGAACAAGGCCATCGACAAGCGTGCCGATCTGACCGAGGAGGAAGAGGTGCAGGTGATCTTAAAGGAGATCAAGCAGACAAAGGAAACACTGGATACCACTCCGGCGGACCGCACGGATATTATTGAGGAATGTACGAAGCGTCTCTCCGTATTGGAAGAATATGCGCCGAAGATGATGGATACTGAGGAGATCAAGGCTGTCATCCAGGAGGTGTTATCCGCTCTTGGAATCGATGCTCCGACCGCAAAGGACAAAGGCCGGATCATGAAGGAGCTGATGCCGAGGGTAAAGGGAAAGGCTGACGGGAAACTGGTCAGTGAACTGGTTGCATCCCTGTTTTCATGATCATCTCCCCGCAGCAGCCACATCCCTGTTGTATACATGTGTGCCAGTACAGCGTTGCATAAATATCAGGTGCAGTCTTCACCGTTAATGATGCAATGCTGTACTAGATCGGCTGCTGCAGGGAACTACCGTAGAGAAAGGATTTTATCCATGTTTATCCTGATTATGAATCAACTGATCAAAATGCTGTTCATTATGATCCTTGCGTTCCTCTGTTACCGCCTGCATATCATCAACCAGGAAGGAAACCGGAATTTTTCCAACCTTCTACTGATGGTGGTCAATCCCTGCCTGATCATCACCGTATTCCAGACGGATTACGACCCTAGTCTGGTGCGCGGACTCCTTGCCGCATTTGCTGTTGCTGTGATCGCGCATGTGATCGGCTTTTTTATTGCCCATTTTCTGGTTCCTGAAAAAAAGAATCCGGAGTATGCATTGGAACGCTTTGCCGCCGCATATTCCAACTGCGGCTTTATCGGGATTCCTCTGATCAACAGTGTCCTTGGCAGCAAGGGTGTGTTTCTTTTGACTGCGTATATGACCGTATTCAATATCCTGACCTGGACCCACGGCCTGATCCTGCTGAACGGGAAGTTCTCGGCAAAGCGTCTGAAGGAAGGGCTTCTTGCCCCGATCGTGGTCTGTACGGTCATCGGAGTAATCCTGTTCTTTCTGCAGATCCGTATTCCTTCTCCGCTGATCGATTCCATGTACTATATCGCGGACATGAATACCCCGCTGGCCATGATGATCGCCGGTTTTTCCGTTGCCCAGGCAGATCTGAAAAAGATATTTATCCACATCCGCACCTACTGGATCAGCTTCATGAAGCTGGTCGTAATGCCGCTTGCCGTGCTTGTATTTTTGGCACTCATTCCGGTTGACCGGGATGTGGCATATACCACACTGGTGGCTGCCGCCTGCCCTACCGCAACGACCCTGACCATGATGGCCATCCGGTTTAAACGCAATTATACCTATGCCTCCGAGATTTTCTCATTCAGTACGGTTTTGTCTGTATTCACGATCCCGGCGATCACATTTATCGCGGATCTTGTCCTGTAAAATCAAACGGCCCGGCAGATGTCTTATGATTTGTTCTTCCTTTCATAAAACATCCGCCGGGCTATTTGATAAAAATTTTCCAGCTGTGCGGTTGCGATTTGAAATCTCAGTTTTATGCAATTTATTGCAATAAAATTGAGATTTCGGATTAGCAGCTTTCTGACATCCTTATAATCTTCACAACATGTACGGTTTGATCCTCTACAGTAAATTTCACTTCCATGTCCGCATACCGCATCCCGTACACCCTTTTCGGATCCTGCTGGTACGAGGGCCTTGGGTCCTGTGCCAGAAGCTGGCAGATGATACGGCGCTCTTCCTCCGCCACATCTGCTCTCAGTTCCTCCGGGAAATCCACTTCCAGCTCATACTCCTTTACCCTGTCCGCAAAGCCTCCCGCCGCCTCCGGATAGCTGTCCGCATAAGGCAGATATGGCTTGATATCCAGTATTGGAGTTCCATCCAGCAGATCTGCTCCCAGCACATGCAGCACCGGCCCTTCCGGGGTATCCAGCTCCACTTTTTCCAACTGGACACAGGAGAGACCGATGGGATTTGGCCGGAAGGGAGATCGGGTGGCAAATACCCCCTTGCGGAGATTCCCGCCCAGGCGCGGCGGCCGTACGGTCGGCGACCACGGTCTGCCCGCACTTTCCGAAAACACCCATAAAAGCCAGATATGTGAATATTCCTCCAGCCCCCGGAAGGCTTCCGCCGCACGGTATTCCGGCTCAAATATGATCTTTGCCTTTGTATCCGCCAGCCCTCCCTGCCGCGGGATCCCGAACTTTTCCGGGAAACTGCCGCAGATATGCGCGATCGGATTCATTGTAACAATCTGCCCCATTGGTTTCTCCCCTCCATTCCTCATAGCGAGCGGTCTCGGAAACTCTTTAAAGCCCATATTTCCGCTCTTTTTCTGTTTTTCTTTTTTATCTCTTCCTCCAAACCTCGGAGAAAATATTTTAATAA
>NZ_JBQIKP010000086.1:0-9048 GCF_056796775.1 Schaedlerella sp. | reverse complement strand
AGGGTTCACATACAACATTTATTTACAAGGAAAAATCCGATAACCCCAGTATTTATAAGGATTATCGGATTTTTTTAGTTCACAAGTGTCGAAAACGGGATCTTAACACATCCGAATCATTTTTGCAATACCTTATATCAGTTTTTTTCCAATCTCGAAGCAGTCGAAGGTTGCAAAGTAGTCGGCAGGGGTCTCCGCGCGGCGGATCAGTTCCACGCTTCCGTCCTCCCTCAGTAGAAGCTCAGCGGATTTCAGCTTTCCATTATAATTATACCCCATGGCAAATCCGTGTGCCCCTGTGTCGTGGATGACCAGATAATCTCCCAGGGCGATCTCCGGAAGCATCCGGTCGATGGCAAATTTATCATTATTCTCACAGAGGGAGCCTGACACGTCATACTTGTGGTCGCAGGGCAGATTTTCCTTTCCCATTACCGTAATGTGATGGTACGCCCCGTACATGGCTGGCCGCATCAGATTGACCGCGCATGCGTCCACACCAATGTATTCCTTGTGGGTGTGCTTCTCGTGGATGGCCTTTGTGACCAGGCAGCCGTACGGGCCCATCATGTAACGGCCCAGCTCCGTATAGATCTCCACGTCGCCCATGCCTGCCGGAACCAATACCTCTTCGTAAACCCGGCGCACGCCTTCCCCGATCTTCCGGATATCGTTTGGCTCCTGGTCGGGCGTATAGGGGATTCCGATCCCGCCGGACAGGTTGATGAATTTGATATGCGCGCCGACCGCCTTCTGCAGCCGGACTGCCTGCTCGAACAGCACCCTTGCCAGCATCGGATAATAGTCGTTGGTCACTGTATTGCTGGCAAGAAATGCGTGGATTCCGAATTCCTTCGCGCCCTTTTCCTTCAATATGCGGAATGCCTCCCCAATCTGTTCTGTGGTCATTCCATATTTGGAATCTCCGGGATTGTCCATGATATCATTGCTGATCTTGAACAGCCCGCCCGGATTATACCGGCAGCTGATGGTCTCCGGTATATGGCCGATGGTTTTTTCCAGAAATTCAATGTGGGTGATGTCATCCAGGTTGATGATGGCTCCCAGCCGGTCCGCCAGTTCAAATTCCTCCGCCGGGGTATCGTTGGAGGAAAACATGATGTCCGCCCCTCTTGCGCCGATGGCGTCGGACAGCATCAGCTCCGTGTAGGAGGAACAGTCGCAGCCGCAGCCATATTCCTGCAGGATCTGGATCAAAAACGGGTTCGGCGTGGCTTTCACCGCAAAATACTCTTTATATCCGGGATTCCAGGAAAATGCTTCTTTCAGCGCCTTTACATTTTCACGGATTCCTTTTTCATCGTATAAATGAAATGGGGTCGGATAGGTCTTCGTGATCTCATCTAACTGTTCCTTTGTTACAAATGGAATCTTATTCATATCTGCTCTCTCCTCATTGTTTTGTATGCAGTTACGGCTCACAACCTGACCGGATGCTCACAGTAATCGTATTTACACTTTTCCAGTTTATCTTGCTAAAGGATTATTTACAGAAACACTATAATCGTTAACTTGAGAATTGTCAACCTAAAAGTTATGCTGAGCGCCGGATAAATCTGCCGCAGTGTGTTACAGTTCGCGGCCGGTTGGGCCGTGGTTACTGTTCACACCCTGACCGGGTGCTCACAGTAACGGCATCCAGCCCATTGAAAAGTCGCCTCTCGGCGAGGGGGTGGATGCCCGCCCCATCACTGAATTGGCCGGATGCCGTGCTGCAAGTGCACGACACCGTGTGAACTGTAACGGGCCGTGAACTGTAACGCCATGGTTACATGTCACACACCGACCAATCACTACGCTGATTGGTCAGGAGGATGCACATAAAAGCTGGGATTCAGGCCGTCCATTGCCGCAGACAATTTAAAATGACGGCCTGAGTTACAGGGCACGCCTGGTCAAGGTGTGACCTGTAACACGCCATGCTTTCTGGCCCGGCATTGACTTTTTTCATATTGTACAATATACTAAGTTCTGTGAGAGGGGAGAGAAAATCTCTTCTGCTCGGTTAAAGAAGGTGTATTTTTTGATTGATTATAAAGCGTTATATTTGAAAGCGGCTCTGAGAGCCGGCTTCATCCTGCTGTGCATGTTCGCCGTGATCACGGTGATCCTTGTGATCTGCATAGGGCTCCCCGAATGGCTCAGCAGAAAGATCGCCAGGAGGGCGCTTGCCGATCCGGAACCAGGGACGACACGCCCTGGCAGGAGGTGCGGGACCCGGATGGAACAGATCGAGTGGATCCGGTTTTATCCTCTGAAAAAGCGGATCCTGCTTTTGGTGTGGCTGTTTTTCGCAGTGTTTAGCGCCATGGCATTTCAGGTCTATATTCTGGCAGGAGGGGGGATCGCAGGGGATGCAAAGGATATCGGTTTTTCACTTTTCTTTTGTCTGATGACTGTTGTTACATTGGTACCGATGCTCCGGTATATCCTGTGCCCGTATCATTCCATGCCGGGTCTGAACCGGATCCTGTCCAAAGAGGAAATGGACAGCCTGATGACAAGGGAGCATTTTCAGCAGGTCCGGTTTTCCGATGAAGATCTGGACAGATCCCATCCAATCTACAGAAGCGCCAACTGGCTTGTGGCGGAAGGAACTGTTATTTCCAAAAAACTGGCTGTTATGGCTCATCTGGAATATGGATACGGTTTCAAGCGCCATGGGTTCCATCGGGTCCGGCTGGAGGTGTACTACCTCAATGGGCAGAAGATAAAGATACAGCTGGGGCGGTGGCCGATCGACAGCAGAGAACGGGAGAAGGCGAGGAAGCTTGAACAATTTCTGGCAGAGGAAAATATACGGATGGACGCGCTCGGAGGTATGGGCTGGAAGGAGAAGCTGCAGGATCGGATTGCGGGAGAATACGGATGCCTCCCTCCGGAGCTGGAATCGGAAGCAGAAAAGATCATATACTTATTGAAAAATGACACGTCTGAGATCAAGCAACACATTTTATAGGACATTTTGGAAGGATTTGGGTAAAAAGTGGTTGCAAAATCCACTCTGTTTTTGTAAACTCATAAGAGGAGGAAATAGATATGGATAAAATATTGATCGTTGACGACAGTGCCATCCAGGCAGCACGGTTAAAATCGATTTTAGAGGAAGATTATGATATTACCATCGCGCAGACAGCAGAGGATGGGCTCAGCTATGCAAGCTCCCAGGATTTTTCTCTGATCCTGCTGGATGTCGTGATGCCCGGGATGGACGGGTTTATGCTGCTGAAAAGGCTGCAGGAGGAGATCATAACCCGGAGCATTCCAGTAATCCTGATCACAAGTCTTTCCGACATTCAGAATGAGCAGCGCGGATTTACACTGGGCGCAGTGGATTATATTGCCAAGCCATTTCACCCGGTGATCGTGCAGGCCAGGGTCAATACACATATCAAGCTGTACAAGTATCGGAAGCAGGTGGAGCATCAGTCCATGACTGACCAGCTGACCGGGATTGCCAACAGACGGCGGCATGACCTTTACAGCGTAGCAAAATGGAAGGAGGCTGTCCGGCTCAAGATTCCATTTACCGTCTGTATGTTTGATATCGACCGCTTTAAGGCCTACAATGATACATTCGGACATCCCGCGGGAGACAAGGTCATCATTGCGGTGGCAAACACACTTTCTACCTATCTGCGGCGTACGACGGATTTTGTGGCGCGCTATGGAGGAGAAGAGTTTGTGGCGATCATCGTGGGCGGGGATGCCAGGATTAATTATGAATATATGAAGCAGATCCGCAGAGGGATCGAAGACCTTCAGATCCCCCACGCGCCGTCTGCCGGAAAACGGGTGACCGTCAGTATCGGCGGGGTCACTGTCTTTCCTGTGGACAGTGAGCAGTACCCTACATATCTGAATATTGCGGATACCATGCTGTACGACGCAAAGCGATTTGGAAGAAATCAGGTCGTGTGGTGCGGCGACGAGATGAAGCAGTGGCTGCAGACGGATGACGAGTAATATAGGGAATACAAAGAGCCCTTTTTTGAGAAGAGAGGGGCTCTTTTTTTCGTGCTGCCATTTTTTCATTCCGCAAAAAAAGTCGGTTTTATATAAAAATAGGAGGTAGAAAAATCTGCGGGAATCGTGCAGAATAGTATATAAACAGGCTGCTGTTAATGAACACCCAAAGGGTGTGAACCATAACATGTATAGACGGACGAGGAGGATGGAGATGAAAAAAATAAATTTGAACAAGGGATGGAAGGTATGGAAGGATCTGGATCCATTTGAACTGGTTTTCCGGGTGCCCCGGGATGCGGTCCGGGTGGATCTGCCCCATGACGCCATGTTCCATGAGGAGCAGAAGCAGGGGACGGCCAATGGAGGCTATACCGGAAATATTGACGCAGGCGAGTACAAATACTACAAGCGGTTTTTCGTACCCGAGGAATACCGGGGCGGACATGTGATGTTGCAGTTCGAAGGCATTTACCGGAATGCCGGCGTATTTGTCAACCAGTCGAAAGTGGGCGGCAGCGCTTACGGCTATACGGATTTTACCGTGGAGGCCGGGGACTATCTGAGATACGGCGAGGAAAATGAAATCCTGGTCACGGTAAAATGCGGCACCAGGAGCAGCCGTTGGTACAGCGGCGCGGGAATCTACCGGGACGTATGGCTGTTCCATGGCGGGGAAACTTATGTAAAGCCTTACGGCCTGAGATTCACTACTATCGATGCGGATTCCGAGGGGGCTCTGGTCTGTGTCTCCGCCCGGATCCACAATGACGGCCTGTCCGCGAAAACATTGGATCTCTCGGTCAGGGTGCAGGAGGTCGGAGAAGGAAAGACGGCTGCGGACCAGGTATATCCGGTCAGGATCAACAGCCGTTCGGCCCTGGACTTCCGGAAAAATATATACATAGACGGGGCGAAGCTGTGGGAGGAGGACTCCCCGAACCTGTATCAGATCACATTGACGATCCGGGAAGGGGAAACGGTACTGGACGAGACGAGAGTGACCTCTGGTATCCGTAAGCTTTCCCTGGATTCCCGCCGCGGCCTGCGCGTCAACGGGAAAACCGTGAAGCTGCGGGGGGCCTGTGTACACCATGACCAGGGCATCTTGGGAGCGTCCGCCTATGAGGACTATGAGTACCGCCGGGTGAAACGGCTGAAAGAAGCGGGCTTCAATGCCATTCGCTCGGCCCATAACCCGGCGTCCCAGGCACTCCTGAATGCCTGCGACCGTTTGGGGATGTATGTGATGGACGAACTGGTGGACGTGTGGAACAAGAGTAAGGTGAGTTACGACTATGCCATTGATTTTGAGCGGAGCTGGGAACAGGATCTTCGGCATATGGTGGATGCAGATTATAATCACCCGTCAGTCATCATGTACTCTACTGGAAATGAGATCTTTGAGATCTGTACGGAAAAGGGATTTGAGACCAGCCGGATGCTCAGCGATAAATTTCATGAACTGGATTCCACGCGCTATACGACCAACGGGATCAACGGCGCATTTGCGGCCGGGGACGGACTTGCCCGGATCGTGGACGATATCACCCATGGGGAGGCGGATACCGGAACCGGAGATGTGAATGTCTTTATGGCGGCGATGGAGAGGGATATGCCGGGCATCGTTTCCCACCCCATCATCAGCGGGATACTGGAAAAACTGGAAACCACCATGGACGTGCTGGGTTATAACTATATGACCTCCCGTTATCTGAAGGATGCGGCAAAGTATGCGGACAGAGTGATGGTGGGGACCGAGACCTATCCAAAGCAGATCGCGGAGAACTGGGACGCGATCACCCGGTGTCCGGCGGTGATCGGAGATTTCACCTGGACCGGATGGGATTATCTGGGCGAGGTTTCTTCGGTATATCCGGATCTCATGAACCCGGCCGGAGACATTTCCCTCATCGGAAACCGCCGTCCTGTCTCTTATTACCGGGAAATCGTATTCGGGCTGACGAAGCAGCCTTGCATCGCTGTACAAGATCCGGCGAATTATGGAATCCCGCGGAATTTCGGGCCCTGGTGCTACACGGACTGCACCTTTTCCTATTCCTACCAGGGACAGGAAGGGAAGCCCATCATGATCCAGGTCTATGCGGGAGGCGATACAGCGGAGCTGTTCCAGAACGGAAAATCCCTTGGAAAACAGGCCTGTGGAAAAGATACCGCATTTGAGACACAGTTCCATACGGTATACGAGCCAGGAGAACTGGTTGCGGTTGCCTATGAAAATGGAAAAGAAATCGGCCGCGCTGCTTTAAGAACTGCGGGAAAACCGGCAGCCCTGGAGTTATCCGCGGAAACCTACGACACACTGGCCTTTATCAATGTGGATGTGGTGGACGAACAGGGCCTGCTGACAGCAGATGCCTCCACACCGCTCCATATCGAAATCGAAGGCCCGGCCCGTCTGCTTGGCTTCGGAGGACTGAGAGCCCGGCACCGGGGCGGCTATGAAAACTCAGATACGACCGCGGGGGAAGGACACGCGCTTGCGGTGCTGAGATTAGATTCGTCTGCAGAAGATCACAAACGTATTACAGTGAAAATTTCCGGAGAAGGTCTGACAGAAGGAAAGATTGAAATTTAGTGACAAAGATAAGTTCTCCAATAACGCAGCTCAGACAAAAATTTTTTCTAAGCTGCCGAATCAAAAATAAAAATTACCGGAGGAAACCAATACAATGAAAAAAGATTATGAATCCCATATTTTCGCACTGCTCTCCAAAATGACCTTAGAGGAAAAGATCGGCCAGCTCCAGCAATGCGGCCCTTCCCTGGTAGGCGCCTTTGACGTCTCCTTCGACGAACTGCTGAACATGATGTTCGACGGCCGCGTCACCAAAGAGGAATTCGACCGCCTGATGGGCACCGCCGAGCAGGACTTCCACGAAGAAGACCTGCGTGCCGGAAAGATCGGCTCCTACAACGGGATCGGGGATTCTGCCACCGCCAACCGTCTGCAGAAGATCGCGGTGGAGGAGACTCGCTTAGGGATTCCGCTTCTGTTTGGCTATGACGTGATCCACGGCTTCCGCACGGTGACCCCCATTCCGCTGGCGGAAAGCTGTGCCTGGGAACCTGCCCTCTGGGAAAAGACCGGCCGGGTGGCGGCAGAAGAGGCCACTGCGGCAGGCGTGCATCTGACCTTTGCTCCCATGGTGGACGTGGCCAGGGACGCCCGCTGGGGCCGAGTCAGTGAAGGCGCCGGGGAGGATGTGCTTCTGAACAGCGCTTACGGCGCGGCAAAAGTCAAAGGCTTTCAGGGGGACGACCTGTCCAAACCGGATGCCATGGCCGCCTGCGTGAAGCATTTCGCGGCTTACGGCGCAGGGGAGGCAGGGCGGGACTATAACCGGGTGGACATGTCCATGCAGAGGCTGTGGGAGGAATACCTGCCGCCTTACAAAGCCTGCATTGATTCCGGCGCCAGAGCGGTCATGCCCGCCTTCAATGACATCAACGGCGTGCCCTGTACGGCCAATCCCTGGCTGCTGCGAGACATTTTACGGGAAAAATGGGGTTTTGACGGGCTGGTGATCAGCGATTCCAATGCCATTGCGGAGTGTGTGGCTCACGGTCTGGCGGAGGATAAACGGGATGCGGCGAAGCAGGCCATTCTGGCCGGGATGGAGATGGACATGTCCTCCAATTCCTATGCCGAATATCTGAAAAATCTGGTGGAAAGCACAGAGGTGCCGGAGCGTGTGCTGGATGAGGCGGCAGCGGATGTCCTTCGGATCAAGTTCGAGCTGGGACTTTTTGACAACCCTTATCAGACCAGTGAAGAGAGGGAACGCGGCGCCATGCTGACTGAAGGCTCACGGGCCATTGCCAGGGAAGCAGCCGTAAAATCTATGGTACTGCTCAAAAATGAAAACAAGATACTGCCCTTAAAAGCGGACGCCAGAATCGGAATCTTCGGCGCGCTGGCAGCAGATAAAGGGCAGATGACCGGAGCCTGGGCCATCGGGGCAAGGCAGGAGGATTGTGTCAGCATCGTGGAAGCCTGCGGGGCACGGGGCATTTCCTATCAGTACAGTGAAGACGGGAAAGACCTGCTCAAGATCGCTGCATCCTCCGACGTCCTTGTGGCGGCCATCGGAGAGCAGAAGGAAGAGAGCGGCGAGGCGGCAAGCCGGGCAGACATTACGCTGGGAGGAGAGGACCTGGCGCTGGTCCGTGACCTGCTGGCCACCGGAAAGCCGGTAGCAGTCGTTTTGTTCAACGGCAGGCCTTTAGCCATCCCGGAGCTGGCAGAGCATGTACCGGCTATTCTGGAGGCATGGCATCCGGGGGTGGAGGCTGGCCCGGCCATCCTGGACGTGCTTTTCGGTGATGTGAACCCCTCCGGCAAGCTGACAACCACTTTCCCGGCATCATCCGGACAGTGCCCCATGTATTATGCCCATATCAACACCGGAAGGCCGGGCGGAAAATCCAAGTTTACGTCCAAATACCTGGATGCCCCGGTGGAGCCGGTTTATCCCTTCGGCTACGGCCTGTCCTATACGACCTTTGCCTATGACAATCTGGCGGCAGAACAGACAGGGGAAGCAGTGCATGTATCGGTATCCGTGACCAATACGGGCAGCCGGGGCGGGGACGAGATCGTACAGTGCTATGTACAGGAGGTGGCCGCAAAACGGGTGCGCCCGGTACGGCAGCTCAAAGGGTTTGAGAAGATCAGCCTGAGGGCAGGTGAGACAAAAACGGTGGATTTTGTGATTCCGTTTGCGGAATTAAGCTATTACGACTGGAATATGGAGGAGGTTCCCTGCGAGGGCATCTTGAAGGTCTACGTGGGAGGAGACTCCCGGGCGGAACTGAGCCGGGAAATCCGCATATAAGAAAAGTGTGCGTCTTGACGCACACTTGCGCCGGAGCGCAGCTGCAACAGCAGCTATTTTCCTTATGCGCGCAGTGCGCATCCCCCGGAGGGTTTTTGTTAATAGGGTGCGCCCAGCTAAGGGCTTGGAATTCGGTGGGTGAAAGTCCTACGGTGTAAGGTACAAGCTATACCGCACCAAGCGAGTCTTGGGTGGACAGCAG
>NZ_JBQIKP010000085.1:0-9801 GCF_056796775.1 Schaedlerella sp. | reverse complement strand
TTCCGCTCCTCGACCTGGCTGTTGTGGATGTTCAGCCAGGTTTCCAACATCTGCCGGGTGGTCAGGTCGTGGTACTCCGCCTGGGGCTGGATGCTGTCGTGTAGGAAGGCCAGCTCGCCGATCGCAAATACATTTTTTATATTGTAGGATTCCTTCCCGCTCTGACGTACTTCCCCGCAGAAGATCTCTTTATCGTCTTTCATCACTTGGATCATGGATACCCGATTTTCAAGCTGCCCATACTCCGGATTTTTGTCCGTAATGTCAAATTCAAAGGAACCCGCATCGTTTAAGAGCAGCTTTAATTCCGAATCCTGTATGCAGTTTATCTCATCTCCAGGATAATCCAGAATCCTTCCATCAACATATACCGTGTACATCAGAGACTCCCTCCCCTGTATTCTACTTTCACTTTTCCGGTTCCCGAAAAATATAAGACCACGTCCTCCTCACCGCCTACAGAAATCTGAGGAAATCGATTCCATCCCGCCTTCAAGCGAAAACGATGCCCCTGATAATCTACACTGAAATCAGTGCTGTTTTGCGATACAAAAAATTTCGGAACAGACCGCATATTCCCTTTTGGGATGCTGATCCTGTTTTCCTCTGCCGTTATCTCTACTTCTCCAATGTACCGGATCACACCGGAAACAAAGCTAAATGAGTCCCATTTCCACGGTTCCTGGGAATCTGTCTGCTCATATTTATACGGAAATGCATCAAGCGATATTTCTATAGAACTGTATACCTGATCTTCTTTCACGCTTTCAACAGAGAGCCTTCCTTCCCAGTAATAACCCGGATCAGAATCCAAAGTCACCTTCATTTTTTTGCCATGGCAGTAATTTTTCAGCCGGGAGCTGATTCCATGCCATATCTCAGGCCGCCGATCGAGAAGGATAAAGCTGAATACAAGTGTGCGGTTCTTATATCTAACCGGGCCAAATGCCTCTGTCATGTCAATATGCCCATCCCCTCCCAGCACATCAATCACCTTTGTCTTGGCTTCTGGTGAAGAAATGGAGATAGAAATGAGAAGCAGTCCCCAATCCCGGAACGTATGCTGATCCCCGATACTGATTCCTGTCTGCGACATGTATTCTTTTATTTCCATCACCCCATTTCTGCCCTTGTATTCAGCACTCCCATTCTGTCATTGATCAGCGGTGCAATGACCTTTGCCAGAGTCCTACCGCCGACATTCATGCTGCTTTCTACTTTGACCCCGCTCATTGCCGCAGCGATTCCATTGATAAGCCGGTCATAATCGATCACAGCTCCGTCTGCGGAATTATGATTGATACGCGCGGCTTCCTTTGCATATTTTACAGATATATCATGGGGAATCACCTGGGCCCCATTCGGAAGGTAGGTCAGCTCACCCCGCCCGCCTTCATTCATCCGAGCAAATCCTCCCTGCCAGTCATCGGTTCCCCTTGCCAGGTATGGGATATATCCAATAGATACACCCGGGATCATATTGATCAGTCCGACAGCCGCATTGATTCCGCTGATCACACCATTCACAAATCCCTTCACCTGGCTGACCAGCTGATTGACAGCTGATGCAATCCCGGAAAACACTCCGCTTACAAAGGAGGTCAGCCCATTCCATGCGGATTTTATACCGTTAAATACACCGGTAATGAAACTCCGTACATTCCCCATAACCGATGAGACTACGGAGTAAATGCTGTTAAACACACTGCCCACGACCCCTGTAAGCGTTGAGATCACTGTGCTGACGGCATTTATGACCGTTGATATGAAGTTGGAAATGTTGCTGAACACACCGGATATAATGCTGAATACCGTACTGAATATCCCTGTCACCGTTCCAATGATAGTCCCGATCACCTGTATGACCGTAGCTATGATATCGGCAATAAAGGTCACGATCGGAGAAATCGTTGCCATAACCGCAGATATCACGGATCCTATAAAGGAAATAATCGGATTGACCGCCGAGATGATCCCAGATACCACAGAGATCACTACAGATAGCACATCCATGATGATCGGGGTCAGGGTCTGGATCACACTCATGACCACATTCAATATCGCTATGATTGCCGGCATCACTGCGGATGCCACGTTGCTCAGTACGGTAATTATATTTGTGATGACTGGTAACAGCGTACTCACAAGCTGGGCTATCATCGGCGCGAGCGCTGCAAAAATCTGGCCGATTACTCCGGCTATCTGCACAAGAAATGGAGCCAGCTGATTGATCAAACTTACAAGAACCGGCAAAACTGTAGAAACTGCCTGGAGCACGGTACTGATTATCTCAGAAATAACAGGCATCAGGTTTGCCAGCGCCGACTGAATTGCCGGCATCACAACAGATGCAATTCCTCCGATCGTTACCCCTAACGTTGTAAATATCGGTACCAGCGAACTTCCGATCATACTAACCAAGGTCTGTATCTGTGGGCCAAAATTCTGAAACAATAACAAGATTGTTTTCAGTGGAGGACATATAAGTCCCAAGATGGATGTAAAAGCAGTCTGGAATCCTGCAGCCCCTCCCAGGCCTGCCGAAAAGCCTTCCGTCAATCCGGACACAAAACCTTTAAATGTATCATATACCGTTGTAATGACTGACTTCACGGTTTCAAACATTGCAGTCATTGCAGGAACAAAGCCCTGTATTGCTCCGAGCATTCCATTTCCTATAGATGCAAACGCACCTGGTATGGCCTCTAATGTCGGTTGAATCTTTGCATAGATATCGCCGAACTCAATTCCTGAGATGATACCCTGCAGTTTATCCTTAACCGCCTGCACTTTCTCCACAACACCACTGAAATCAATACCAGATACAAAACTCTGCACTTTTCCAGCCGCAGTCTGAAGAATTTCATAAAATCCCGAAAGATCAATACTGGACACAAAGGACTTCACGTTCTCCGCAAAACCTTGTATTCCTGCAAACACACCGCTGAAATCCGCATTGGATAACGCACTGAGCATATCTTGAAATTTTGCCCTGATCCCTTCAAACACACCGGACAGCACCGGCATCAGGCCAGACAGCGCAGATTGAATCTTTCCGCTTACCGCATCCCAAGCCGCAGTAACGCCTGTTCGGAAGCTCTCATTTGTTTTCATGAGGTAAGCAACCCCCGAAGCAAGCGCAGTGATCGCTGTAAGGGCAATTCCCGCAGGTGAGGCAATCATTGAAAATACACCCAGCACGGAGCTGAATCCTGTGATCAGCTTTCCCGCAATCTTTAATGCCGGCCCCAATCCGACAGCTACAGCAGTACCTATCCCCGCCCCTTTTATGATCAATCCCTGCATAGACGGCGACAGGCTGTCAAATCTGTCTTTCAGCCCCTGGATTCCGGATATCACCTTCGAAAATGCTTCCCCAAACCTGACGCCCAGATCCGCGGCTTTATCTTCCAGGATACCCAGCGAATTGTTGAAGTCCGCAAGCATTGGTTTCAGCGTGGAAAAGAAACCTCCCCCTTTTCCCCCGGCATCCAGAAAATTCGCCCCGATTCTTGAAATCGACGCCCCGATATTTGAGATAGCTGCGGTAAATGAAGATTCCCCCATGATCTTCGCCGCGCCGCCGATATTCTTCTCTATGGCATCCAGAAACATCTGGGAAGAAATCTGCCCTTCGGATGCCATTTCTTTCACTTCCGCCGCTGTGATTCCTGCAGCTTCCGCCAGCCACTGATATATAGGGAGCCCTCTGTCTGCCAGCTGGTTCAAGTCATCCGTATACGCAATCTGTGAGGTCTGGACCTTATTTATGATGGATCCCATATCCGCCATAGACGCCCCGGCGATCGCGGCCGCATCCGCTGTCAGGGACAGATACCTGGTCAGTTCCTTCCCCGGCTGAATCCCAGCTGCTACCGCACTTGCAGCAGTCGTAGCAGCCGCATCCATTCCATAAGAAGTACCCTTTACCGATTCCATAGCGGAGTTCATGATTTCCGTAACGCTTTCCGCGTCATGCCCGAGACCTTTCAGCTTCGCTTTCGCATCATCAATACCGGTCAGCCGGTTAAATCCTTTTACCAGTGTCAATCCGACCAGTGCGCTTGTGGCTGTAACAGCCGGCTTTGTAATACGTGAAGTAAGTTTATCCCCTACGTCAGTAAATGTACTTCCCACACGATCCAGCTTCTTTGTGATGTTCTGGACTTTGCTCTGGAAGGAATCCAGAGTCTTCTGGGCTGTCGAAAATGCTTTTTCAAAGCCGGTGGAATCGCCAGTGATCTTTGCGCTCAATGTATAATCAGCCATTTTTTAAGACCTCCTTATCGGTGGAAGGTGATTCGCTTTGTAGATTTCATCCACCCATCCTGTTCCTTCCGCTTTTTCTACATCTCGAATGATCTTCAGGTTGTCGCGAATCACTTCCATATCCGCTTTTTTCACTTTCTTTTTGCTCCACAGCTTCAATGCTTTCCTTCTTTTCGGCCGATTCGCGTTAAAATAGGCTGTAAAAGCGGCATTGTACATGTTATAGCTGTCTGCCACCATTTTGCTTTCCCAAGCTTTCCGGATGAACGCAATTTCTCTCGGCGTAAGCGCGTCATATTCAGATCTGGAATATCCGAAATTAACAACAAAAAAAGCGAAGTCGATGTCCTTTTGATACGGCTCCGCTATTTCCATATACTCCTGATCCGCTTCATCGTTGCTGAAATATTCAAACTCGATCAGTCTTCTGGGAAGAAAAAAGGGCAGTCCCTTTCCAACGCCTCCAGAACAATCGCACACACATCCGTGTAGCCATTGGTTTCGATCAGGCTCTCTGCAATTTCCATTCCCTTTCTGGGATTCAGGAAAACATCCGATCCATCCTCTTTGATCCCGTATGCGACATAGGCTTTCAGAGATGCCAGACAGAGCATCCCGCGTGTACGCTGTAAGTCTGCCAGTGTGGGCATATTTGTTACGCCCTCAATCATTTCAATCCGTTTCATGTTATATTTCAAAACGTAATTCTTTCCGTCATAAGTAATCATAAATGATCCCTGCCTCCTATTCCTGAATTGTCACTGTTGCAATACCGGCTTTTCTCGCCTTTCCCTCCGAAGTACACTCCACGATCAGAAGCCGTTCTCCTGACACCGCTGCCAGATCTGCTTCTCCGTCCCAGGTATCCATATTGGTACAGTCATCGTTATAAGACGGGTATACAGCAGATGGTCCCTTTGAATACCGATAAGTGTTTCCGGCTTCCTTGGCCGGATTCACATATACCGCAGTATTTCCTGATGAGCTCCCGGCAACAGAAACTACCGTCAAAACATCCAGCACAGCATTCCCCGGCAGAGTATCTAACGCAGGTTTATTCGTAAGGAGATCCAGGAGCGCCCCCATGCCTTCCAGGGACAGGCTGTACGTCATAGCATCATCATAGGGAGCTTCCAGGGGATAGTCTGTAATGACCGCAAGGCCGCCAAACATCCCCCTTTTCCGTTTTCCATCGATCACCTTGATGCATACAGGTTCCGAATTTTCAAATGATTCTGACAAAATGCTGTGCGCCTCATCCCCAGGAACGTAAAGGCCGTCATTATCAATGCTCCACTCCTTCATACCCGCAATCTTTGATTTCCAGCCTCCAGCCGTATCCTTGCTGGTGATCTCGATGGAATCCGCAGAACGGTTGATCGTCAGTCCCTTCTGTCCACCAATCGCGATCAGCTTACTCCCATCCGCATTATAGACAGCAAGCAGGATGTCCTTCCCAGCCAGTGCTTTCGCCGCAGAACTTGAAAAATCGCAGTAAGCGCCGCCGTCAAATGCGTTATCCGCAAAAAGCTGTAATAAAAATCCATTGAATCTCATAACATCATCTCCTCCTTAAACTTTACACTTAAATCCATAACAGACCATGAACTCATACGCCAATACGGCATGCTTCTCGTTCGTCTCATCGGATTTGATCGTCTGGACTCCGTTATTGGTCTGCATAATCAGATCAAATCCTTCTGGAAGCTCAATATCCTCCGACAGTGCTTCCTCCAAGTCCTGTATCAGTTTATATATCTGTACAGAAGATTCTCCTGGCTCTGCGATCGCATGGATCCAGACCGTAAAAATATCTCTCCACATGGTCTTTGAATGTGCCGGGCGCTTCCCGATGACCTCCGCAAAATAAAAAGGGCTCGGTGCGTTGTCCGGTACGGCATCATAGCAAGTTGTCCCTGTGTTATCCTGTACTTTTTTCTGTATGGCAGATATCAAATCCACCAAGCCTAACTGCTTATACATATCCTATCCTTTCTTGATCGCATTCCTTAAATCCTGATAATAGATAAATGCCTGCGAATCCACGTTTGCTTTCAGGAAGTGCTTGCCGGAAACCCAGCCCCCGTCAATTGTACGGTGCCCATATTCCACATGGGGCGCATAATCTGCGTAATAACCCATCTCGTCCCCATAGGTACCGGAAGATTTCCGCAGCTCTCCTGTTTTAATGGGCGTCCCGCCGTTTCTCGCGGCATTGAGTAATTCCGTGACATTCTTCTTGACGACCGCGTTAAAACGTACTTCATTCATGGATTGAAGCGCCCTTGCCAGGCGATCTATATCAACTTTGTTTAATTCTATTTTTACCAAGCCCATTTCATCATCCCTTATAAATCCTCACCTGAATCGCTGTATACCTTGGGCTCAGGTCAAGGACCTTCGTAATTTCCTGTATGCGGCCGTCAATTTCTGCTTTCTGGCACTTCGGGAACATAGAAAAAGAAATCGGGATCAGAAACCGCTGTTCATTCCGCGTCACCTCCCGGCCTTCCAGAGCGATCTGCTCATCCGTCCAGGGTGTGCCACGGGCCACAGTCTCTCTTACTACCTCATAGTCATACTGTGGGTTATGAAGTTCGTCCTCCCCGGTCTGCTTTTTTGCCAGAAGTCTGCATGTATTCCAGATCACAGAAACCTCACCACCTTGTCTGAACCTCCGGTATTTGCCTGCTGTGTTTTCCAGTCTCCAATCTCCTGCGCATATTCGGCAAGTACATCATCTACAAAGGTGGTACTGATATTTGCCGCCCCTTCATTTGAAATCCCTTCATAATAGGTACGGCGGTACATTTTCACCACAGCATCTACGCAGATTGACTCAAACAGATTCGGCAGAGCCCCGACACCCAGCCGCAGGCAGAGCCTGTCGGATATGGTACTGATATAATCCTCCAGAACTTCATCCTTTAGCATTGCGTCCGGAATCCTGTTTTTCACTCTTTCCAGCATTTCCATAAACTGTACCTCACTCTTTCTCAGATACTTTTTTTCTGCCATTTTTGGAAGATTTTTTCTTCACCGGTTTCTTTTCCGGCTCAGTGCTCTCCGTACTGTCTCCACTCTCATCAGCACCATTTTCGCATTCATCTACCGGGCTTTCTGTTTCCTGCTCTGAATCCTGTTCTCCTGCATATTCGATTAATGGAACGCCCTGCCTGTTCTCCCGGCCGGAAAGCTCTTTGATACGTTCCTCCGTAACTTCCACCCCATCACGCGGAAAGGCTTCTCCAACGTGATAAGGGTGGTCTCCATCCTGCAGATCCGTAAAAAATTTAATCACCCTGTACATCATTCTCCTCCTATGCACCTGTGCCGTTTCCGATCGTACCGATAAATACACCATCCTCAAACTCGGGGAAAAATTTCACGCAGGACATCAGAAGGGTGTCCACGCTTGCATCCCTGGAATTGATAGAATGAGTCATTCCGACCAGCCCCGTAGAATCAGCCATCAGCGCAAATGTCTGCGCCACATCACCGGACATCGGCACATATGCCCCACGCATATTTTCCTTGGCCGTAGCGATCGGATTTTTCGCCGTCACCTGGGGAGAGATGATCGCAGTCCCCAATCCAAGGAAATTTTCGATATAGGTAAACCCAAACGCTGTCTGCATCGTAATCTGGGCAGTCCCCAGGTAGTCAGCTACATCCTGCTGGTTGATAAAATATACGGGGGTTACATCCTCATCCTCATAGTATTCCTGTAGTTTCGCCCACAGGTTGGCTAAAACAGCCTGCAGGGTGATGCCAGACACCGTTCCGGAGCCCTTTTTCAGAGCCGCATATAAGGACTTTTTAGTCTCTTTCTGTACCTTTCCTACCAGCTTCTCATCACTCTGGTTGATTGCAATATTCCTCCCCACCTTCTGGATTGCCTCTGCAGTGGTATTTCTGCGGTACTTATCCAGGGCAAGTGAAATTGTATTGGCAAGCGTCCGTGTTACTTTCGTAAGGCCGATCGTCTTGCCTTCGCCTACTTGGTCAGCCAGTTCGTCAACAGTCCACTTATAGATCTTAATGTCTGTACCTGCAGACATCGGGATCAAGTCCGTAATGCCAAGAAGTTTCTGAAGCTCCACAATATTTTTTGAAATCCTGCTGGTAAAATCAACAGAAATTGCCGGCGCCATATCTGCCGTTGTGGTCGTTCCTGCCGCCGGTTCCGCAGGCGTGGTACTGGAATCTCCCTCTGCAAATAACTGCAGCATCATAAATTCTTTGTTCTTCATACGTTCATACCTCCATCATCTGAATAAATGCATATTTTCCTGGATCAACCTCTGACGTTCCGTCCGGTCCTTCACTGCAAGGATCTGCTCTTTCGTAAGTTTTGACGCCCCGCCTGCTTTGGGAGGCTCCCCTTTGAGCGCGTCCTTAACAGCCTTGTTGACCGCCTCTTGGAAAAGGCTGATAAACTCTTCCACAGATTTTTTTGTCTGATCCGCATCCTCGGAGATCAGAACGCCCAGCAGATTATCGCCGATGCTGATATTCTTCTCCCGGAGCATTGCCCTGGCAGATTTTGACATTTCCGCAATGGCTTCCTTGCGCATCAGCTCCTGTACCTGCTCCTGGAGCTTCTTGTTTTCATGCTCCGCCCGCTCCTGGGCGTTCATCTCCGCAAGCCGGGTTGCTTCCGCCATCTCCTTTTCATGCTTCGCCATCATTTTTGCAAACTTCTGGTTGAACATCCGGTCAAAATCTTCATCTGAGTATTTTGCAGTGGGCTTTGGATCTGGCGTCTCCGGATCTTCTTTTCCCTTCTGATCCTTACTTCCTTCATCCTGGCCCTTTGGTATCTCTCCGTCCTGGCCGCCTGCCGGATCTTCCGCGAATAACTGCAGTAGTCTAAATTCTCTGTTCTTCATATTCTGCCTCCATCGTTTTTAGTGTTCCTTGCTTCACTGTTTCCCGTAGCTTTACAGGGATCCACGCCTGCCCTTTTTCATCCCGTAGAGTTTTACGACTTCCACGCCTGGTCATGTAATCCGCACATAATCCGGAAATTCTTCCGCGATCATACAGATACCAATAAAAAAGGAATTTATCAGAAGTTTTCCTTTTTCTGATAAATCCCCATATTGGATCGATGTCATACCGCTCTTGATATCCGTTTCTATTCGGTCATCCGCCAGCCCTTCCATTGATCTGACCAGTCCCTGCGTAAGTGCTGTTACTCCAGCACAGACAATGTCATAACCTGCCGGAGCATAGCCTGCATGACCGCTTATCATGATTCCCCCCTTCCGGATGCCCACCTCGATCAAAACACATCACTCCCTTCCAAAAATTCAGCGATCTTTTTAATGTCTATAGCCCCCGTGCGGTTCATTTTCACCTGCTCTCCATCCAGAAGGACTATGGTAGGTAATTTGTCTATGCTGTATTTGTTAGCGGTAAACGGGTCCTCCTGTGCATTAACCTTCTGAACCTTATCCGCACCGGCCATCCGGATGAGCGGGAAGATAAACTCCTTCTCATAGAACCGGCACGGCGGGCACCATGGGG
>NZ_JBQIKP010000084.1:0-9943 GCF_056796775.1 Schaedlerella sp. | reverse complement strand
CTTCCCATTTGACAGCGCAGTGAATGTGGCTGAAGTAAAAATGTTCATCCCACAAAAAAGAAAACTGAATGGGAATATCAAAAAACCTCTTCGTGCAATCTCATAAACGTGCGTCCCCTTTTCTGAAAAAAGGCTGACCAGTGGGGAGCCAAAGGCAATAGCCATTCCAAAAATAACGATAGAGACCAGGATAATAAACCGCATACAAACAGAAAATACCTTTTTTAACCGACCATTGTCCTGTTTCCCATAATTATAGCTGATAACAGGCGCTACTCCCATCGAAAATCCTATGTAAAGCGCAGTCAGCAGGAACTGTGTATAAATGATGATTGTAATGGCTGCCACACCATCCTCACCGAGCAGATTCATCATGGTCCTGTTAAAAAGAAAGGTGGTCACCGCAGCGGCTCCCTGGCTTACCATTTCTGAAAAACCGTTTGCACAGCTCCCTGCCAGAACGAAAATATCCATAACAGGCCTCCTGAAATGCAGGCTGCCATTTCCCGCCGTGAAAAACAGGATACCCGCCACTGTCGGTATCAGGTATCCGATTCCCGTTCCTAATGCCGCTCCTTTGATTCCCATCTGCAGGGGAACCATAAAAATATAATCAAACAAGATATTGGCCGCTCCCGCACTTATCCCAAGCGCCATTCCAAATCCGGGGCGTCCCGCCGTTATAATCAGGTTTTGAAAAAGGACCTGCAGCATACTTGCGGGCGTGAAAAGGAGCAGGATGGACAGATATTCCTTACAATACGGAAATAGAGTCCCGCTTGCACCAAGCCCCCGAATCATATTGTCTATTAATGCAGTTCCCAAAACCGTAATGATCACTCCAAACAAAGCACCCGCACCGATGATCAGCGTGAAATCCTGTGATGCCCTCACAGTCTCCCCTGCCCCCATCTTCCTGGCGACAATGGCACTCCCCCCTGTGGCAAGCATGGTTCCAAGCCCTACAATCAGATTGATCACCGGACATACAATATTGAGCGCCGACAGCGCATTGGTGCCTACAAACCGTGCCACAAAAATTGTATCGACAATCGTATACAACCCCATGAGTAGCATCATTATAATTGTTGGAAGTGCGAATTTCAGCAATGACTTTATATCAAAGTCTTGCGAAAGTGGATTTCCTTCTTCCTGTACTTCATTCATGCCCCATTCCCTCCGTTTCTTCTTTCCGTAAAATGAACTTCTGTGTTAGGTACCCAAACTCGACCAGCAGTTCCGCTTCGGCAAAGCCAAGGCTTTTGATTGTTTTCCGGTGTCCGGTATCAGCCTTATCACCCTCCCTGAAAGTCGTGACGGTGATTGCTTCGGAGTATACCAGTTCGTGCAGCGCTTTTTCACAGAATGCTTTTGCTATTCCCTTTTTCCGGTATTGCGGATGCACGCCCAAAAAGTCAATACTCCCCGTCACCTCATTAAATGCCATGATCCCGACTGCGGTATCGGCATCTTTCAAAATCAGTGCTCGCCTGCCCCTGATATATTCCTGCAACTGTTCAAGATACTGCTTCTCATCCAAATGCGGGAAACCATCAATCACAAGATGAACCAGTTTCATCCATTCCGGGATATCAGCGTCTGTTGCATAAGTAATTTTCTGCTGCCAGCAGCTTTCCCCTTCTAAGTTTGTAGGATTCTCATTCAAAACGTATCTTAGCTGCAACGGGTAAAATTCTTCTTCCTCTCTGTACTGATTAGGAGCCTTTTTATACATAGCCTTAAAGCTGTCAGTAAAAGACTGCTGACTCTCATATCCAGCAATGAGTGCAATTTCGAGGATTGGTTTATCCGAAAAAACAAGCAGTTTTGCGGCTTCAGTCAGCCGGCGGCGCTGTGCAACAGCCTTTTCCCCCGCTACCATTTTTCAATTTTTCTGTATACTATCACGTAAAACCCCATACTATCACGGAAACCCCGGACTTTTGCGTGAAAGTATACTTTTGCCTGTTAGTACCCAAATTCCTATGGCATTATTTCTGAATTGCCGCCTGGACCGCTGTTAGATATTGTTCAGGGGTATCAACACATCACTATGCATTATGATTCAAGTCCAAGCCACTCCTTTACAGTTTCCACTGCATACCCTACACCTTGAGCAATCTTTTCGACATCAATCCCAAGGTTATAAAAATTTCTGGCGGCTTCCTTGGCCTTATTTAATTCTCCTATCTGCCTTTCCTCTTTCCTCATTTCCTGAATCGCCTGACACACATTAACCACCTCGTCTTCTTCATCATATTTTATGCCTGAATTTGTAATTGCCTCAATCACATCTGCCGCCCTGCGCTCCACTTCCCGGAAACGCTTTTCATTGGCTGCCAATACCCTGCTTAAATTTTTCTTGTCTTTCGAATACTTGATGAACAGCATGACCTCACGCAGGCTGGACTGGAATTTCATAATCTCCTTGTCCGGCATCTGCGCCGGCGCAATCAACCGCACATGGTAATTGTCCATGCAGGCAAGCACATCTGGGTCTGACACGTCCATCATATCAAACAGGCTTAACGGTCCATCCCACTCTTCCGAACCGAAAAATATAGTCACCGTGATGGAAGGTATCAGTCTGTCCTCCATCCAGAAACCGCTTAAGAATTCACCTGCGCTTAGTGTTTTCCGCCTTCTTCGGCAGATATTTCCCCCTGCTCCTTTTTCCGCTTCATTTCATTCCTGTGCGACTTTGCCGCCTCTTTCACCTGCCTTGCGTATTCCAGCGCATCATAGAGATTGTTCTTCACAGGCATAGCATAATGGATTTCAGCCTGATTCTCCGCACCGTAAAGGACATATTCCATTTTCCCGTCTGTCATTGCAACATACAACTTCTGTACATCACGGAATTTCTGGACGGGAACTACAGCGCCATCCGCACCATATGGCAGCGCAATTTTAGTGGAATCACGCTCCGTAAGCTGCTCCGGCAGGATTACCTGCCGCCCGCCGTAAATATAGTAATTAAAAATGTCGGCAAATACGCCCGCATCTTTTACATAATCCTTTGTAACTGTATCTGCTTTCAACGGCATACACCGCCTTTCTTCATGAATGTATGGCAGTGAGATTGTCACATCCGCACCCCTGCCACAATTTCATTATACTCAAAAAACTGCTTTTTTCAAGCGTGTCAAATTGGTTAGGGTTCTCCAAAAACAGAGGGGGCAGACCATTAGCCGCACCATTCTCTTTGGCGGAGCGTCCCCTCTCAACTCACCTAAAAAAATGAATTTCCCTGCACCCAAACGGCACACTTCTCCGTCTAATAAGTAGAAAACAACAAAACAAAGGAATCGAGGTGAACACTTTTGAACATGCTGTTGATAAAAAGAGCGCAGAAACACGATACGGACGCATTTATCCAACTGATCGAGGAGTACAAGACCGCGCTCTACAAAGTAGCCAAGACCTATTTAAAAAATGAGGAGGACGTTGCGGATGTCATACAGGGCACGATTCTTTCCGCCTATGAACACATCGGAGAGCTGAAGACCGTTTCCTATTTTAAGACATGGCTGATCCGGATCCTGATCAATCACTGTACCGATGTGGTTCGTCAGCAGAAACGGGTCGTTTCCATGGAGCAGGCTGAAGAGCAGACCGGAACATTTCTGGAAAGTGACTATGAATTTTATGAGCTGATCCGGGAGCTTCCGGAGAAGGATCGGACCATATTCCTTCTATATTATGGGGAATGCTTCAACGCGCGTGAGATCGCGGAGCTCCTGGAATGGAATGAAAATACGGTAAAGAGCAGGCTCCAGAGGGGCCGGAAAAAGCTGAAACAGGTTTTATCATGTTAAACAGATTTTAAGGAGGACAGACTATGGGATTTTCTGAAAAAGAAATGAGAGGGATTTTAAGCCAGGATATCCAGGTATCGGATACGGTCAACAAAAGGATCCAGGACACTTACAAAATGCTGAGAGCAGAACAGAAACGCAGCCAGCGCCCGCCCCGCCGCCGGAGATTTTCCTATGCCGCGGCTACCATTGCAGTGGCCGCCTGCCTTGCAGTGCCGGGAGCCGTCTATGCGGCCACGAATCTGGATTTCTTTGACGCCATGTTCGGGAACAGCACGAAAAAATCAACGCCTGTGATCGAGACAGAGGTCGATACCGGAAAAACGAATGAGGATGGAACTCCAAAGATGGCCGATGTCACCATCCCTTCCAGGGAATTTGTTTCCGTGGATCCGCAGCAGGCGCAGAACCTGACCGGAGGCGGGTGCATCAGCGAGCCGATCGTAAAGAAGCTGGGCGACCATACCCTGACCGTCGAAAATATGGTCTATGACAAGAACGGAGCTGTCATTACATTTACACTGGAACGCTCAGGCGGCGTTACCATGATGATCGGGGATGCTGACACCAATGTACGGAAGGGCGCCTATTTTGCAGAGGACATAAACTACGGCTTCTCCTTCGGAACCACCGGCGACATCTTCGGCGGCAGCAATATTTACGTGGATACGGAGAAGAGCACAGCGGACAAGATGTGCTGCACCGCTTATCTTCTTTGGAGCAATCAGCTTCCGGACGGGGTGTTCCCGATGCTTTCCATTGCAAAGTATCCGGGTTCTCTGAAAGAGGTGTCGGTCAAAAAAGACGAATGGACGGAGGAAGAATGGAGCCAGAAAATGGAGGAGTTCTATGCCAAAACTGAGGTGGAAGACATCGTGCTGACCGATCAGCCTGCAATTCCGGTCCAGAAGCTGGAAGGCTATATCACCTATTCCCCGATTTCCCTCGGTGTGGATCTGTCGAAGGGACTCGGCCTGTCGGAGGCAGATGCCTATGATCCTGTAAACCTCACTCACCTGGAGATCCGTTTTCAGGACGGCAGCAGCTATGTGATCAGCGACGCGGAAAACCATATCGAAAACAGCGGCTATGTACTGGGAGGCGTGGGCGATCCGCAAACCTGGTATATGACGGCTTTCAACCGTATTGTAGATATCAATGAGATCCAGGAGATTGTTGTAAATGATGAGGCATTTCCGGTAAAGTAAAGGACAGTGTGACGATTTAGAAGGGCATCAAACATCCCCTGCCTGGGATTCGGTTCAGGCAGGGGATGTAGTTTTTTCTTCTCTTTATATTGTTTTTCGTCAGTGATCAGTCTTTCTCAATGATCCACAGAATTTTCATACCTTTATTTTGGAAATAAGAGCTTCCTGAAGGATCTGAGAAAAATTCAAATCCATTGCTATCGCTGCTTCATTTAGCCATTCCGTTATACTTAGCGTTTTTTTAACCGCCCGGGAACTTGTGCGTTTTTTATATGCCAGCATATCAAATTCGATCACGGCGAGAAAAGAGTCCTGCTCCGTAATGATTGCGGTTGGATCAGAAGCCGAAGGAATCGGCTGACCTTACACTGGATAAGATCTGCGATGTGCTGGACTGCCAGCCGGGAGACATACTGGAATATCAGAGGGACGAGTCAAACGAATCCGGATAGCCGGCTGATGGCAAGGGGCCTCCAGTTCGGCAAGCTTCGCTTCCTTATCTGCAACGTCTGCTGACGGGTTATACATCTGGTCCAGCTCAATCTCCGGCTTCAGCACACGTGCTTCCCCCTGACTTTCTGCCCGCATATCTGATCCTGTTACATCCCTTTTACAAGTCTGCCAAGCCTTCTCCTCGTAGATAATCAGCGGCGGATGGTCATGTGTCAGCAAATAGTAATTCATCAATGCTAAATTGGTTCGACTTCTTTATTCCTTGGTTCAAGCTTTGGATCATGCATGGTAAAATTTTACAGAATATTGAAACCACATTCCGGAAAAATAGTCTTTCCTTCGTCTTCAATCTATGCTACAATAGGAAAATAAGACGCTTTATGCGAAGATTATTTTGAAACATAGGGAGGATGAACTGATGGATGATATTCATGTTCCAGAGGGCAAACTAAAAGGAAAATACAAACGGATCGGAGCAAAAGTCGGCAGAGTCGTCATCATCATGCAGGCGATTTCTATTGCAGTGGTCATGTTGGTGTGTGTGTTTATGTACAACTCTCTGGTCACAAAGATGCAGACAGATCGCTGTACCAACGGTACAAATATGCTGGCCTATGAACTCGACAAGCTGTCCGAGGGCGACGACCCCAATCAGCTTCTGGATGAATTAAAAAACCGCATGGGCTGTGAATTTACTATTTTTGAAGGCGATACACGTGCTTACACGACCGTGACCCAGGACGGGCAGCGGGTGGTAGGTACCCAGCTCTCTTCTGATCTGAATAAGATCGTACTCCAGCAGGGAGATACATATGTAGGCGAATCGGAAATCCAGGGAGCCAGCTTTCTGTGTTCCTATGTTCCCACCAAAGGGGACGACGGAAAGATCAACGGGCTGATCTTCGCAGGTATTTCCAGGGAAGATGCCAAGCAGGAGGTCATTCTCGTGGTTGTCCTGTCAATCCTGGTCAGCGCGGTTGTAATCGGTATCTGTATTATGTTCCTGACCGGTTACATGAAGAAACGTGTATCCAATCCGCTGGGCAAGATCACCAGCGCCGCCGGACGGCTGGAACAGGGAGATCTGGGGCTGGCGGACAATGAGGACATCCGGATCGACATTTCTTCCAATGACGAGATCGGCACACTGGCGCAGATGTTTGAGGACACATTCGGCCGGCTGCGGTCCTATATTGGGGAGATTTCCGATGTGCTCGAAGCAATGGCCGGCGGAAATATGACCCAGGGCGCTACACAGGATTATCTGGGTGATTTCCAGTCCATCAAAAAATCCCTGGACAAAATCCAGTCCGCGCTCAACCATACAATGGGACAGATTTCCACCAGCGCGGAACAGGTTTCTTCCGGGGCGGAGCAGGTTTCCAGCAGTTCCCAGGCTCTGGCTCAGGGCGCTACCGAGCAGGCCAGCTCCATTGAGGAGATTTCCGCGACTATGGCAGAGATTTCCCAGAACGCCAAGCAGACCGCAGAGGCTGCCGAGAAGGCCGGCGAGTATGTCAACGAAGCAGGTTCCCATCTGGGAGTCAGCATCGGCTTTGTGGATGAATTGAATGTAGCCATGAAAAATATTTCCGATTCTTCTAAGAAGATCGGTACGATCATCGCCACCATTGAGGATATTGCATTCCAGATCAATATTCTTGCTTTGAACGCTGCTGTTGAGGCTGCCCGCGCAGGCTCCGCAGGCAAGGGCTTTGCCGTTGTAGCAGATGAGGTCGGCAATCTGGCATCCAAGTCGGATAAGGCTGCCAAGGCCACCAAGGAACTGATCGAAAGCTCTATCATTGCTGTCACGGAAGGCGGCAATATCGTAAATAAGGTAACAGAGGCGCTGGATCAGACCAGCCAGAGCGCGGGACATGTGACCGACCAGATGTCCATCGTGGTGGATGCTGTAGAGAATCAAACTTCTGCCCTCTCTCAGGTTACCGACGGAATCGACCAGATCTCTTCCGTAGTGCAGACCAATTCCGCCACCAGCGAGCAGTGTGCCGCTGCCAGCGAGGAATTGTCGTCTCAGGCAAGCCTGCTGAAGAATCTGATGCGTTCCTTCAAGTTGAAGAATATACGCTAGGATCATTTTATAATTGCTGTGTGTTGTGAATAAAAAAATGACTGATTCCAGTCAGATAAAAACTGACAATCAGCTTCTTGCAAGCCGCGCTTGATGAATCTGACCGGCAGTATTTATCCGACTGTGAATCGTAACAAAAAAGACAGACTGCGTAAGTTTTCTTACTGCAGGCTGTCTTTTTTGTTATGCCTTTTTAAGATGCCGAACGTTTTATTTCTGATATACGATGCGTCCGTCGGATATCGTATATTCCACAGTGATGTCCGAAATTGCCTTTACATCGCAGGTCAGAGGATTGTCTCCCAGAATGACGAAATCTGCTTTCTTTCCTTCCTCAACCGTTCCCACAATATCGTCCATATGCGCCCCGTATGCCGCATTGACCGTGTACATCTGCAGCATTTCATAGACCGTCGCGCTCTGCTCGGGATTGCGGATGTATGCCGGATCGTCGTCTTCGCCTTCATAAGGTGACTGCTGGGTTGCCCCTGCCTCAATGGCGTGGAGCGGCGCAAAGTCTGCGGTCACCGGGTAATCGTTGGAGCCTGTAATGATGACGCCCTCATCAATCATGTCCCGGATGTGATATTCCTGCTCAAAACGCTCTTTTCCCAGGTTGCTTTCTTCCTGGGCGGAGAAAAACGGATCATAGTAAAACCACAGCGGCTGCATGGCCGCAATCACACCCTCGTCTGCCATGCGGGTCATGTCCTCTGTTGTCAGCAGGTTCACATGGGCAATCTTGTTGATCACGCCGTCCGGTGTTCCCCCGTTGGTCTCTGCCGCGGCCTCAAACGCATTCATGCTGCGCTGTACGGAAGCGTCTCCCATGGCGTGGGTTTCCACACTGTAGCCGGCCGCGTTCATTGCGGTGACAAATAATGTGAGGTCCTCTTCCGTGGCCTTCTGGGTTCCCGCATAGCCCTCTTCCTGACCGGCTTCCTTTGTATAAGGCTCCAACAGTGCGGAGGTGGCGCCTTCGGGTACGCCGTCCAGAGAGAATTTTACCTGGCAGACGCGCATAAAATCAGAGGCATATTTCTGGTAATCATCCAGTAATTTGATCAAACGTTCCGCTTCTTCTGTTCCCAAGGGCTGTCCTGCCCATGATGTGGTATTGATGCGCAGTGTCAGTTCCCCATCCTTTTCCATATCACTTACTACTGCGTAATTGTCGTCCGCACCGCCGGAATCAATCGCCGTCAGCCCGTAGCTGTTTGCCAGCTTCTGGAACATATCATAAGCTTCCTTAATCTGCTCTTTCGTATACTCGATGGTTGGCAGAGAATCCAACATGCTTGCCGCATCCGAAAAATACCCTGTCAGTTCTCCGTTTTCATCCAGGAAAACCTTTCCGCCGTCCGGAGGCGTACTGTCTTTTGTAATGCCTGCCATTTCAATCGCGATCTTATTTGCCAGCCTGCCATGCTTGGAGGTATCTGATAACACGACAGGTTTATCTGTATCCAGTTCTTCCATCCAACTGTTCTCAGGAATGTTATTCGGAAATGCCTGTAAATCCATACTTGCCACCTGATAAATCGGGAAATCCGGATTGTCGTCTATAAATTCCTGGATTGCTTTCTTGTACACATTCAGATCCGGATTTCCTTCCGGCAGAATTAGGGTCGTGTTTTCTGTCAGGAAATTGCCCGGCTCATGGATATGCCCGTCAATAAAGCCCGGCATCAATGTCTGTCCATCCAGATCGATCACTTCTGTCTCATCGGAGATATATTTTTCTATACCTTCCTCATCTCCGACATAAACTATCTCGCCATCCTTCACTGCAACGGCAGAATTGTCCATATCGTCCTCCGACAACATAGTAAGGATTGTTCCGCCGCGAAATACCATGTCCGATTCTTCTCCATCCCCGCTCTCCTGTTCCGATTCTTCCGTTTTTTCTTTCTCTGCCTGAGAGCTTTCCTGACTGTCGTTCTGGCCTGCGTTTCCGCATGAAACGGTTCCTGCCAGCATGCCCATTGTGACTGCTGCGGCCAATAGCCGAAGTACATGTTTCTTTTTCATTGTCTGTTCCTCCTGATTTAATTTTGTTCGTTTCCGGATCCCTTCTGTCACCGAATTGATGAAGTCAGTATACAAAGAAAATGAGTATTTATGAATCGAGAAAATGTATGAAATCCGGTATGACTTTTTCTCATACTTATCGCCAGGCCGACCCTGCAGCACTATAAAAGATCGTCGATGGACTAATCTCAATATATTCCAGATATTTCCGCATTAAAAAACGGCTTTACAATCCCCCTGGGTGTACTAATAAATCTTTGGTATTTACACATACATTTTAATACAGTATAATAGTTCATAAGGAGGCGTTCCACAGTAATGGAGCGATTTGAAATATG
>NZ_JBQIKP010000083.1:0-10708 GCF_056796775.1 Schaedlerella sp. | reverse complement strand
CAGCACATACAACATAAAAATAGGGAAAATTTGACAAAAAAATAAGCCTAAAATAAGGCTTTAAGAAGTTTTTGGGTAATGGGAAGTGTCGAACTCCCGATCGCCCTGGGAGATTATCTGGTCATCCACGACACAGGGGCACACGGATTTGCCATGGGGTATAATTATAATGGAAAGCTGAAATCCGCTGAGCTTCTACTGAGGGAGGACGGAAGCGTGGAACTGATCCGCCGCGCGGAGACCCCTGCCGACTACTTTGCAACCTTCGACTGCTTCGAGATTGGAAAAAAACTGATATAAGGTATTGCAAAAATGATTCGGATGTGTTAAGATTAATTCTGGTTTGAAGAGGATGTATTCAATACTTTTCAGGCCGGATAAGCGGATGTGGCGGAATGGCAGACGCACAAGACTCAAAATCTTGCGGGGGTGACCTCGTGTGGGTTCAAGTCCCACCATCCGCAGTACACGGCGCAAAACCTCAGTGATTCAGGTTTTGCGCCGTTTTTTGCAGTGGTATTTAGAAGCTTGAAAACCTCGAAAAATCAAGGGATTCAGCTTTTTTATTAGATAAAAATGAAAATAGACCAAATCAGCGCAAACCCTGTGTTTATAAGGCTTCTGCTAACTTGGTCTTACTATAACTCAACCCCCGCTACCGGGCCGGGTCAGATGATGATGCACACCAGTCCCCCGTTGCTGTCATTGACGATCTTCTGCATGGTATCCTGGAGCTTTACCTGGCTCTCGTCGTTGATCATGGTGATCTTGTTGCGCATGCCGTCCATAACCAGCTCTTCGATGGATTTCCCGAAAATATTGGTTCCCCAGACGCCTTCCTCGGTCTCGCTCTCCGCCTTGATATATTCCACCAGGTCCTGGGCCTGCTTCTCGCTTCCCACAATGGGCGCGATCTCCGTCTCGATATTGGCGCGGATCATGTGGATAGACGGCGCCTCGGAATGGATCTTCACACCGAACTTGTTGCCCTGCTTAATGATCATGGGCTCCTCCAGGGCAATCTCCTCCTTCTTCGGGCTCACCACCCCGTAGCCCTTCATCTTCACATCCGCGAACGCGTCCTTGATCTGGGTGTATTCCTCCTTCATGGCGGCCAGCTCCTTCATCACGGAGATCAACTCATACTCTCCCTGGATCTGTGTTCCGGTGAGTTCGCTTAAGACTTCATAATAGAACTGCTCCGCGAACCGGATCAGGATGCGGATCTTTCCGGTATCCATCTCGATCTTGTCAACCAGGATTTTTTCTATGTACGGACTTTCCACCTCCGGGATCCCCGATGTCACACTGCGGATATCATCCAGCTCTGTCATCATAAATTTTACGGCCGCCAGCAGATCCTGCTTGATCCGGTGCTCTCTGGACAGCATTTCCACCCACTTGGGAACAAAAAATTCCACCTCGGAAATGGGAAATTCATACAGCACCTGGCGCATGATGTTGTTCACATCCTCCTCCTTGAGCTGCTCGCAGTTCACAGGGAGCACGGCGGTTTTGTATTTTTCCTCCATGGCGGCCTGCAAAGCTTGTGCCTCATCCGTATATGGCTTGGTGCAGTTCAGCAAAATGATAAATGGTTTTCCGATGGACTGCAGCTCCTGGATGGTCCGCTCCTCCGCCGCCACATAATTTTCCCGGGGCAGGTCGCAGATGCTGCCATCCGTCGTGACCACCAGACCGATGGTGGCATGGTCGTGGATGACCTTCTGGGTCCCGATGGCCGCCGCCTTTGTAAACGGGATCTCGTACTCAAACCAGGGCGTCTTCACCTGCCGCTCCGTGTCGTTCTCGATGTGCCCGGAAGCCCCCTCTACCATGAAGCCCACACAGTCGATGAGCCGGATCTTCACCTCCACATCCTCCGAGAGCTGGATGGAGGCCGCGTCCTTGGGGACAAATTTCGGCTCTGTGGTCATGATCGTGGTGCCGGATGCCGACTGGGGCAGCTCATCCTTCGTACGTTCCCTGCTGTTTTCATCGGTCATGTTGGGAAGGACCAGCAGATCCATAAACCGTTTGATAAAGGTTGACTTGCCTGTCCGAACCGGACCGACCACGCCGATATAGATTTCCCCGTCGGTCCTTGCTTTCATATCCTTGTATAACTGAAATGAGTCCATAAAAATACCCCCTTGTTCTGCTGATAACAATGTATGCAGAAAAAAAGGGGGGTATGATAAAATCCAAAAATATGCTATACTTTTTTAAACCGTAAGAAAGGAATCCTGATATGAATGCTGTTTTTTCTAAAATATCAGAGGAGCTGGAGCATCACCATGACCTGATGCTCGTCACCATTACATCAAAAAGCGGCTCCTCGCCCCGGGGCGCCGGAGCCCAGATGCTTGTCGGAGAAGGCGGACGGCTCTGCGGCACCATCGGCGGCGGCGCCGCGGAACACCGTTCGGAGGAAACGGCCCGTACACTACTCCAAAAGAAGTGCTCCGGGGAATACTGCTTCAAGCTCCGAGAACAGGCCGGAAACGATCTCGGTATGGTCTGCGGGGGTGAGATCTCGGTCTTTTTTCAGTATATCGATCCTGCCGCAAAGGAATGGAAACGGCTTGTCTCCCGAGTGCTGGTCATGCTCAGCGCACATCAGCCGGGGCAGCTCGTGCTGCATCTGGATGGTTCCCTCCCCGCTCTGCTGGATAACGAGGGCAGGCCGGTTCCCGGTATCTTCCCGGAGGTTTGCGATTCCCCTGGAGAATCCGGGCAGACAGCAGCACCTCCCCTGCCGTCCCGTACTGGTGCCGCTCTGCCATCTTCCGATATGAAATGCCGGAAAACAACGACTTCCTTCACCATGCCCCTTCCGGTACAGGACCGTGCCGTGATCTTCGGCGGCGGACACTGCACCCAGGCGCTGGTGCCTGTGCTGAGCAGGATTGGTTTCCGTATCACGGTAATAGACAACCGGCCGGAGCTTTCCCTCCCGAAGCTCTTTCCTGAGGCGGAAACCGTCCTCTGCGGCGATTATTTTCATATTTCCGATTATCTGGACCTCACTCCGTCAGACTATGTAGTAGTCATGACCAACGGCCACACCCATGATTTTGACGTACTGCGCCAGGTCCTGCAAAATCCGCCTGCCTATGTGGGCGTCATCGGCTCCCGGCGCAAAACGGCCTTTGTGAATCAAAAGCTTCTGGAATGCGGTATCGAAAAGGACGTCCTCTCCCGGGTACACGCCCCTATCGGTACGGCCATCAAGGCAGTGACGCCGGAAGAGATCGCAGTCAGCATTGCCGGGGAAATGATCTATGAACGGGCGCTTCTGCGGGAAGCGCGGGAGATCTGCCCGGCACAGGGCTGTCCCATGCACTAATTTTATAAAAATAAAGCCAAGGCCTGCCACATCAGACTCCACTGGTGTGACAGGCCCTGGTTTTGCGATTCATACTCTTTTCGTACTCACAGCAGATGAATCATCTGGCATTCCGTATCATCATTCCTCCCAGGGCAGCGATGCGTTTTCGCTGCGGGAAGCACGCATCATCAGCCCGTCCACGGCCTCTGCCGGGTTCTTTCCCTCGAACAGAACTTCATTGACCGCTTCCACGATGGGCATGGATACCTGATACTGCTGGGCCAGCTTTTTAGCGGCTTTAGCGGAATACACACCTTCCACCACCATCTGGACCTCTTCCATGGCCTGCTCCATGGTCCTGCCCTGCCCGATCAAGAAGCCTGCCTTACGGTTCCGGCTGTGGACGCTGGCGCAGGTCACGATCAGGTCGCCGATACCGGTCAGCCCGGTAAAGCTCTCGATCCTTCCGCCCATCTTCACTCCCAGCCTTGCAATCTCCGCAATTCCTCTGGTAATCAGCGCGGCCTTGGTATTGTCGCCGTAGCCCAGGCCGTCCGCGATCCCGGCCGCCAGAGCGATCACATTTTTCAGGGAGCCGCCCAGCTCAATCCCTAAGATATCCGGGCTGGTATAGACCCGGAATACCTTACTGATAAAGACAGACTGGAGATATTCCGCCGTTTTCTTCGTCCGCGCCCCGATGACGCAGGTGGTGGGCAGCCCCCGTCCCACTTCCTCCGCATGGCTGGGGCCGGACAGCACCGCTACATCCGCCTGGGGAATCTCTTCCTCAATCTGCCGGGAGAGGGTCATCAGAGTACTCTCCTCAATCCCCTTTGCCACATCTACAATGATCTGCCCCTCTGCAACGAAAGGAGACATCTTTTTTGCCGTCGCCCTGGTAAACGGGGATGGCACCGCAAGGACCAGAAAATCCTTTCCTTTTATCGTCCCTTCCAGGTCTCCCGTAATCTTCATATCCTCCGGCAGCTTCACGCCCGGCAGTTTTTTCTCATGCTCCCGCTTTTCATTGAGCATCTGCACTTCCGCAGGGTCAATGGACCACACCGCCACTTCATTTCCATTGTTATACAGCAGAACGCTGAGCGCTGTTCCCCAGCTTCCTGCGCCGATCACACCGATATTCGCCATATTCTCACCTTCTAAACTGTCCTGACAGTTTCCTTTCCTGTTTTTTTCAAGCCGATCCCGAGTTATTTCTTGCTCCTGAACGGATTCTCCGTACCTGCCAGCAGTCTTTTGATATTCTCCTTGTGCCGCACCCAGGCCAGTACCATCAGCAGGAACACGAGCACGTACAGCTCCATCCGATACCGAAATGCCATGTCAAAGCCTCCCAGCTGTCCGTAAAACAGCACCTCCAGGAAAAACATGGAGGAGGCCAGAAGCGACCCCAGAGATACATACCGTGTCAAAAGGACCGCGATCAAAAATGCGGTCAGCGGGATCGGCACCATCACGAACCCTGTCGCCAGTACCAGCCCGGCCAATACCGCGATTCCCTTGCCACCCTTGAATTTGAGATAAAACGGGAAATTATGCCCCAATGTGGCGCCCATTCCCGCATACATGGCAAGCAGCGGCACATACTCGGTATCCCGGTAAAGGTACCGCGCGATCAGGACCGCCGCTAGGCATTTGATCACATCGCCCGCAAAGGTCATGGTGCCCGCTTTCCAGCCCATAACCCGGAGCGCGTTGGTGGAGCCTGCGTTTCCGCTCCCTTCCTTCCTGATATCCACGTGGTTCATTTTGCCGACCAGATATCCGGTCTGCAGAAGCCCGCATATATAACCGATTGCCAGACAGATGATACGTTCCATGATCCTACCGCCCCTTTTCCTTTCTTTCTCTGATGTAGAATTTCAGTGCCGTCCCCCGGAATCCAAACGCCTCCCGGATCTTATTTTCCAGATACCTTGTGTAGGAAAAATGCATCAGCTCCTTGTCATTTACGAAGATCACAAAGGTCGGCGGCTTCACCGCAACCTGGGTCATATAATAGAGCTTCAGCCGCTTGCCCTTGTCCGACGGAGGCTGCTGCATAGCCACCGCCTCGCTGAGGATCTCATTGAGCACCCCGGTAGCCACACGAAGCGTCTGGTTGGCAATGACCATATCGATCCTGTCATACAGCTTGGTGAGGCGCTGTCCGGTCATGGCCGACACATACATGATCTCCGCATAAGGCATAAAGGACAAAATCTGCCGGATCTGATTCTCATACTCCCGCATGGTCTTATCCGTTTTCTCAATGGCATCCCATTTATTGACCACGATGATCACGCCTTTGCCCCGCTCATGGGCGATCCCCGCAATCTTGGCGTCCTGCTCGGTGGCCCCTTCCACCGCGTCAATGACCATCAGCACTACATCCGCGCGCTCCACTGCCGTCACCGCCCGGATGATGCTGTAGCGTTCCAGCTCTTCCTTGATCTTGCTCTTCCTGCGCAGCCCCGCCGTATCAATCAGTACATATTCCCTTCCGTCATATTTTACTACACTGTCGATGGCATCCCGGGTGGTTCCCGCGATATCCGATACAATGGCCCGGTTCTCCCCGGCCAGCTTGTTGAGGATGGAGGATTTTCCCACATTGGGCTTCCCTACGATGGCGATCCGGGGACGTTCATCCTCCTCTTCCGTGCCGGCCCCTTCCGGGAAATGGGAGATCACCACATCCAGCATGTCCCCCAGCCCCAGCCGGGAGGCCGCCGAGATGGGAATGGGGTCGCCGATCCCCAGATTGTAAAACTCGTATACATCGGGCATGAACTTCTCAAAGCTGTCCACCTTGTTTACCACCAGGACTACCGGCTTGGCGGAACGCCGAAGCAGATCCGCTACCTTGGAGTCCGCGTCTGTAAGCCCCTGCCGAACATCGGTGATAAAGATAATGACATCCGCCGTGTCGATGGCGATCTGCGCCTGCTCCCGCATCTGGGAGAGGATGATATCCTTGCTGTCCGGCTCGATGCCTCCCGTATCGATCATGGTAAACTCCCGGTCCAGCCAGCTCACGTCCGCATAGATCCGGTCCCTTGTCACCCCCGGCGTATCCTTCACGATAGAGATCATGCCTCCCGCCAGGGCGTTGAATAACGTAGACTTTCCCACATTGGGGCGGCCTACTACTGCTACTACTGGTTTACTCATCTTCTATATCCCTTCCTGTATTCTGACCGAAGGCTGTTTTTTTGCTCTCCGGTCCGTTTCATCCCTGATTGGTTTCGGTTTGGAATCCCTATATATCTGTCAGATATTCTGCCGTATTTATAAAGGCATAATCACGGTCTCTCTGCGTCAGGATTCCTTGCCAGGATTGCGTCCAGCAGATCCTGACCGCTTGATTTTACAATATTCAGCGGCACTTGTAAAGCACTCTCTACCTGGGAAACCGTAAAATCATCTAAAAATACGTCTTCCTCGGCACGCAGCATATTGCAGGGGAGCAAAAGCCGCTCCGCCAGATCCTTCCCGGAAAGCTGCTTCACCAGGTCCTGCCCCGTGATCAGCCCCGACACCGTGATCTGCTCCCCGAAAAATTCATTTTTCACCGGGCAGACCATGACCTCTGTACGGGGAAACTTTTCCCGAAGCTGCTCTGCCATCCGTTCCAGATAAGGCGCGGCCAGAAGCCCGGTGGCAAGAGAAAGTCTCCGTTCCTCTTGGTCACCCTTCTCCTCGTCCAATGCCTCTGCAAATTCGTTCAGAAGCAGACGCAGCATCCCGACCCCGTTTTCCAGCTGCAGATACCCGTCATAGGACTCCTCCTCCGGCAGTTCCTCCCCGGCCAGGATGTACCACTCGTCGCTGGCGTGGATGAAGTGCAGGCCATGTTCCGGATACAGGCGTTCCTGCCATCCATGAATCAGCTCCAGCACCTTCCGGGCTTCCTCCCCTGTAAAGGGCTCCAAAGGCTCCAGCCCCTCCCGAAACCGGGTCAGCCCCACGGGCACCACGGACACGCTACGCAGGAAAGGCAGGTACCGGGTCAGTTCCCGGATACTCCGATCCAGCTCTTCCCCGTCATTGAAGCCCTTGCACAGGACGATCTGCCCGTTCATCTCGATCCCGGCCTCATAGAGCATGTCCACCTTTTTCAAAGCTTCCCCGGCAAACCGATTGTGCAGCATCCTGCAGCGAAGCTTGGGATTCATGGTCTGAAAGGAAATGTTGATGGGCTCTAAATGGAATCGGATGATCCGCCGAATATCGTGTTCGCTCATGTTGGTCAGCGTCACATAGTTGCCCTGGAGGAAGGACAGCCGGGAATCATCGTCCTTAAAATACAGCGTATCCCGCATCCCAGGCGGCATCTGGTCGATGAAGCAGAAAATGCACTTGTTCCGGCAGGAACGGTATTCATCCATCAGCCCCTGTTCAAATTCCAGCCCCAGGTCTTCGTAAATCTCCTTCTCTATCTCCAGCTCCCACTGCTCGCCGTCCGGCTTCTCGATCAGCAGCAGGATCTCCTCTTCTTCTATATAATAACGATAATCAAATACATCCTCGATCTCCTGTCCGTCCACCGAGAGCAGCCGGTCCCCCGGCTTGATGCCCATCTCCCAAGCAATACTCCCGGGCTGAACGGAGCGGATCTTATGCTCATGTGCCATAGATACTCTCCCTGTCCTGGTTTCGTCCGGTTACGCTTCACAGTCTGTCCGTCTGTGAATCGTGTTAGCAGCAAGCGCACGGCACCGCGTGAACAGTAACTGAATCGTAACCTTCTTTTCAGCATTATACCATAATAACTTGAATTTTCCACCACTTTATAACTATATAAAACCATTGTTTTTCCTGATTTTTACGTGGTGATTCTGCATAACCTGGTGCCGCTCCTGAAACTCCCTGGAGCCCACGCCAAGGCGCTCGATCTCTGCGGCGTTCAGCTCGTCCATCATTGTTTTAAATTTTTCCTGCGTCATGTCCACTCCTTCCCGCTGCCATGCAGCAGCCGCTCCATCCATTTCAAAAGGCACCGCCACGTGTGTTTTTACAGTTCTATGATCTCTTCGGGTTTCACTTCCAGAGCCCGGGCAATTTTACCCAAGAGCGCCGGTCTGCAGCTCCGGCCGCTCATGACAGCCGAAAGCGTCTGCCGTGATATCCCGGCTTTCCCCGCCAATTCTTTCTGGTTCATGCTGAAATCTGCCATCAGCAGAAGAACCTTTGTTTTGTCTAATCTCATTTTCTCACCTCGCTTTATTCAATAATTTCAGTTACTTTACATTCGAGAGCCTTTGCGATCTTGCCCAACGTAGCAATTTTACAGCCACCTTCTCTCATGATCCTTCGATAAGACGCGTAACTGATTCCCGAAGAACCGCATAAATCGTATGGATTCATGCACTTTCCAGCCATGAGAAGCTGCACCTTATTCTGGCTGATTTTTAAACTGGTCATTACTTTCGACATTTCTTCACCTTCCTTTTTCATTATTGACAGGTATTTAATCACCTGTTACAATACAGTGTGTGAGGTGTATTATTACCTGTCAAGTGCAAAAAAGGTTATTTATTACCTGTTATTTTATTTTTAAATATGTTATACTATTTTTGAGGTGATAAAATGACAGGTGACAATATAAAACGAATTAGAATAGAACAAAAACTCACACAAAAAAAACTGGGGGAATTATGTGGAATTGACGAAGCGAATTTGCGCAAATATGAAAATGGAAGGCTAAAACCTTCACTCAATACAATACGCAAAATAGCATCTTCTCTGAATGTCTATCTCAGCGATTTAATAGACGATTGGTCAAGCTATTCATCCGAAGAATATGCAAAAGATTTGGAAAATGGCCTCCCACTTGATGAATTAGGAATGCTTCAAGACTACCGTATTTTAAATGATAATGGTAAAAATGAAGCGCGGAAACGTGTTAATGAGTTAACCGAGATAAAAAAATATACCGAATAGCAATTTGCGCCGGCGCAATTCCTCCCAGGAGAAGGACTGACCACCAATTATTTGTCAGGTAGGGCTGAAATGGCCCATCCTTGCACCCGATCGGGGAGGTTCTCGTCTTTCAGGATGAATACTGACCAAGCCCATTTGGAATCCGTCACCTGTTCGAAAAACGGACAATCCAAAACTGGCGCGTCAAATCAGAGGCAGGGGCACTGGTATTTACGGAGCAGGGGTAAAGAGTAAATTCCCTTCTCCCCCAGCGACAGAACAACAAAAATTTGCACCAAAACCACATACACAAACCAGGAAAGGAAGTGCAACTATGAGTTATCAGGAAATAGCAAAGACCATGATTGACCGTTTACCAGATGATAAAATGATTTTCGTTATCAATATGCTGGAAGGACTTGGAGAAATGTCCGGAATTGATATATACCCGGATTTCAAACCAAATGCAGACACAATAGCGGCAATGGCTGAAACAGATGAAATGATAAGGACAGGGAGCGGCCAGCACTTTGAGGGGACAACAGAGGAATTATTCTCCCAGATCCTGGAGGAATAGCCTATGCTAAAACTCAACCTGACATCGCAATTCAAGCACGACTTAAAGCTATGTAAAAAACGAAACTATAATATCGACCTGCTAAATGCCGTTGTCAATACATTACGAATACCGGCGGCGCTTCCACCGAAAAACAGGGATCATGCTTTAAAAGGAAATTATACCGGGCGCCGGGAATGTCACATGTCCCCGGACTGGCTGCTTATATACCGGGTAAGCGGAAACGAATTATATCTTGACCGTACCGGTACCCATACCGATTTATTTGGTATTTAGACTATGGAAGATGTGTCTTAGTCGATCTATTTGCCCTGTACAGTTGTTTTGTGCATCCGTTGAAAAGACGGCCCAGGCCAAAACCGGCTTCAGTTCGTCCTGCTGGACGAATGCAGAACGCAGATCTGCTTCATGCTCCGTACATTGAAAATAGTATATCTGCCAAGGCAGCCGGGGGACGTGCTCCCACCCGTTTCGAGTCTTGTAGGAAAGGGTGGTGCTTATGCAATGAGTACTTATGAGGAACTTTAGCTAATCGTATCGGTGGCATTATTGATCGTGTCGATCCTGAATTACGTCAAAAGGAACAATAAGAAATAGCCGTCCCGCTCACTGGCAATGACTGGACGACTATTTCTTTAAGTCTAATTTAATTATTCGCCGGGGCGGGTGAGATGCAGTCACCTTCCGGCTGTCTTGTCAAATATATTATATGCAATTTTATTGCCGTTGTCAAACCATTTATAGACATTTAGACATTTCCATTCATTTCAAGTTACTGGTCAGACCCTGACCAAAATTAAAAATGAGTATACCAAGCAGCTTCTCTCTGACACGGGGAAGCTACTTGGCATTATTCATTTTTTATCAGCAGG
>NZ_JBQIKP010000082.1:7216-11283 GCF_056796775.1 Schaedlerella sp. | reverse complement strand
TCCAGGCTAAAGGAATTCCGGAGTTATTTTGCAGAATGGGTCAGCCGCAAATATATGGAGTGATGCTATGAATAGTATGAACTTTATTGATAAATATATATTACTGGTGTACTGTATCGTGGAGATATATCTTGTCTATACCTTTTTTGAATGTTTTTTTGAAAAGAAGTCCTGGGCGCTGGAACCTAAGAAGCTTTATCTTACGAATGCAGGGGCGGTGTTCAGCCTGTATGCGGTGAATCTGGTGGGGAAACGGGAGCTGAACCTTGTCATGTTCATAGTCATAAGCTTTGTCTTTGTGATGGTTTTATTTGAAGGAAAGACGGGGAGCAGGGTTTTGTGCTACGTAGTCGCATATTCCATTATATTCGCGAGTGAGTGTCTGTTTGCAATTATCTTCAACCAGACGAATGAGAAGAATATGCTGATGTCAGGGGTTCATCTGGAGATCCTGTCCCTGAAACTTTTAACCTATATTATGTTTGTACTGGTAGAACAGTTTATCGGGACATCAAAGAGGAAGATGGATAATCATATCTTTTTAGAATATCTGTGCCTGCCGGTGGCCGGTTTTGGTATCATGGCAGGAATTTTCTATTCGGGTTTTGATTTTGGTACGAATGTCTATGTGAAGGTACTGATCACCGTTTGCTTCAGCCTTCTGCTGATCGGGAATATCCTTGTGTTCTATGCATTTAACAGATATTCGGAAGAAATGTACCAAAATGCGGAAAATCAGATTCTTATTACAAAACAGCAGGCAGATTTAAAATATTATACGCAGATGGACGAAGTGCAGGGAAGCCATAATGAGTTCGTCCATAATATGAACCATTACCTGTCTATGATTCATAATTTTGCAAGGCAGGGCGACTGTAAAAGTATTATGAAGGCAGTGGAGGAGATGAACGGGCATATAGAGGACAGTGGGACGGAAATATTCTGCAGCCATCATGTACTGAACATGATATTATCCGAGAAAAAAGGACGGGCGGAAAAGAACCAGGTTGAATTTGATGCTTATGTGGAGCCGGGAGTAAGATTAGAGATGGTTTCCGATATTGATCTGGTCGCAATACTGGGAAATCTGCTAGACAATGCGCTGCGTGCCGCCGGAGAATGTCGGGGACAGAAATATGTGAAGGTACGTATTTTTATGCAGGATGTCGGAGGGTTTTGTGTATTCAGGATTATAAATGGATATTCAGGGGAGATTGCCGTGCAGGGGGATACGCTCCTGTCAACCAAAAAAGAAAAAGGTCTGCATGGCCTGGGGATTGGCAGCGTAAATAAGATGGCGGAAAAGTATGGGGGTTATCTCTCTTGTAAAGTAGAAAAAGATGTATTTACAGCAGTACTGTTATTGTCAACACAGGATTAGAAGTAGAAAAGAATGCCTGATAGCAGGAGAGCCTTTAACTGCAAATATGGCGCCTCATTCTGCAAAAATGGACAACCTTGTTGCAGGAGAAAGGTAGGGTTGATAAACTTATATTGCGTTTCTGGGGCTTAAAACCAGTGCCGGCAAGGCACAGGCATAGCAAAGGGAGATGTAAGGCAAAGAAAGAGAGATGATATGGAGTGGGATGAAAAGTTACAGAGAATAATCAGTTGTATTGAGAGTAGCCTGGATTATGGAGAGAGGGCTATAGATGAAAAGGAAATTGAAGAGATTGCCGGTTGTTCTTATGCTTTTTTCCAAAAGGTATTCTCTTATATAAACGGAATCAGCCTGTCCGAATATATCCGGCTGCGTAAGCTTACATTTGCCGGATATGATTTAAAAGGCAGCTGCATTAGGATTGCAGAAGTAAGCAATAGATACGGATATGAATCACCTACCTCTTTTACTAAGGCGTTCCGCAGGTTTCATGGCGTTTCACCGAGAGAGGCAAGGAAGCATGAAACAAGGTTGCAGATTTATCCCCAAATGGAGAAGATACGAAAACAGCAGTATTCCTGGAATATTCAGACAAAAGAAGAGATCTGGCCGGCAGGGGTCTCTGATAATAAAGATGAATGGCAGCATTCAGTTATGATTGTATTGTCACAGCAGCTGGAAAGTGATTTCAAAGGAGGCATTTCGCTGGGTGAAGTCCGTCCATCCATAAGGCATGAATTACGGAATGTTTCTGAATATAAATTATCAGGACATACTTGGGCGATTATAGAGTGCAGGGGTGAGGTACCGCATGCAATACAAAATGGATGGAAATATTTAAAAGGGGAATGGCTGCCCAGACATTCATTCCAATATGGGGAATGTCCGGCGGTGGAATGGTATGGTGAAGGGAATCCAAAGGATAAGGATTATGTAAGCCAGATATGGATTCCTATCATTATATGAAAGATAAGGAAAAGTCCAGTCGTTTCTGGATACGGAGGACAGATCATGGATGAAATATTGCAGATTAAGGATTTGACAAAGAAATATGGGGATTTTAAACTGGATCAGGTTTCCTTTTCAATTCCTAAAGGTTCCATTATGGGATTAATAGGAGAAAACGGAGCCGGAAAAAGCACAACAATCAACGCCATTCTGGGTCTTATAAAAAAAGATAAGGGAACAGTAAGATTCTGGGGGAAGGAACTTGATTCGACAATACAGATCAAAGAAAATATAGGCGTTGTATTTGATGGGATTAATTTTTACGAGACACTGACACCAGAAAAAGTTGGAAAAATTTGTGCTGCAGCATATAAGCAATGGGATAACCCTACATATCAGAATCTCCTGGAGCGTTTCAGTATTCCACAGATAAAAGAAATTAAAACCTTGTCCAAAGGGATGAAAATGAAATTGAGTATTGCTGCTGCATTGTCGCATCGGCCGAAGTTGTTAATTCTGGATGAGGCAACGAGCGGACTTGACCCGGTTATGCGGGATGATATTCTTGAGATATTTGCAGGATTTGTCAAAGAAGAGGGGCGTTCCATCTTGATGTCGTCGCATATTACTACAGATCTGGAAAAAGTGGCAGATTATATTACATTCATTCATCGTGGGAGGGTTATCTTCTCTAAGAGGAAAAGTGACCTGTACAATGGTTACGGGGTAATTCGATGTGAGTCAGGCTTGTTTGAGAAAGTTGATAAAGCAGATATCTTAGCGTGCCGGAAGGATGGGACCAGATGGAACATACTTGTTGGGGATAAGGAAAAGGCAAAAAGAAAATATAAAAATGCTATGGTAGATACAATATCGATAGAAGATATGCTTTTGATGTATGTAAAGGGGGAGCAGTCAAATGAAGAGTCTCATTTTAAAAGATTTATATAATATTGGTCATAATGCAAAGTCGATGCTGTTAATCTTACTGGTGTTTGCTATTGGTTTGATTATGGTTTCGGGGGTGGAAAGCTATATTATTTCATCAGGAGTGTTATGCAGCATGATGATTGTAACAACGTTTACGTTTGATGATCATTGTAAATGGTCTAAATATGCTTTGGTTATGCCGATATGTAAAAAAGATATAGTTAAGGCCAAATTTATTGTTCTTATTATTTTCTGTATTGCCGGTATTTGCGTAGGAACCATTTTTGGTGTGGCAGGGGGAGTGGCTATGCATAAGATGGCGTTAAGTATGGAAGGGATAGTAACAATGCTTTTTATGGGATTTGTCGGACTCATCGTCTCGGTTATTTTCGGAAGTATGTCTATTCCATTGGTCTTTAAGTATGGTGCGGAAAAGGGGCGTATGCTTTTACTGATTTCATTTGCTGTTCCTTTGGGAATATGTTTTATGGTGTATGAAATATTAATGATGCTCGGTGTGAAAATCACGGATCAGCTTATTTTTACAATTTTATGTGCGTCTCCCTTGATTGCGGCGATCTGGATTTACACAATGTATAGAATAAGCTGCAGAATATTTTATAAGCAGGAAATAAACGGGTGATGAAAAGAGAATTTAAGAGAAGAAAGTATATATTTATGCAAAATGTATCCAGCCTTTTCTTTATGGAGTCAAAGTGGTACAGAATAGTCCGGTATGGTATGAGGAATCCATACGGATCAGAGGCTTTGCATGTTATACTTTAGATAGATGCAATATTTTAATTTT
>NZ_JBQIKP010000082.1:3357-7116 GCF_056796775.1 Schaedlerella sp. | reverse complement strand
CTGCCATCAACCGGGAAAGCGCCGCCATGCAGGGATGTTTTTTCTCATTTTACAAAGGAGTATCATACTATGTTTGAACAGATTTTTGAAAATGTACGGGGGAAGTCACCCCTGGTTCATTGTATCACCAACTATGTCACCGTCAACGACTGTGCCAATATGCTGCTGGCCTGCGGCGGCTCACCCATTATGGCAGATGACCCGGAGGATGCCGTGGAAATCACCGGCATCTGCAAAGGGCTGGCTATCAACATCGGCACACTGAATCAGCGCACCATCCCGGTTATGCTTGCTGCCGGGAAGCGTGCCAACGAGCTGAGGCATCCTGTGGTGCTGGATCCTGTGGGAGCTGGGGCCTCCGCGCTGCGGACGGATACGGCACTTCGGCTGCTTGAGGAGCTAAAGCTTACGGTAATCCGGGGCAACATCTCGGAGATGAAGACGCTGGCTTACGGCAGCGGCACCACCAAAGGGGTGGATGCCGACGTGGCGGACAGGGTGACAGAAGACAATCTAGACGTGGCGGTATCCTTTGTTAGGGAACTGGCCCGGCGCACCGGGGCGGTTATTGCTGTCACCGGAGCCATTGATATCGTGGCGGACAAAGAGCGGGCATTCTGTATCCGCAACGGCCATCCGGAGATGTCTTCTATTACCGGGACCGGCTGCCAGCTTTCCATCCTGACGGCGGCCTTTGTCACCGCCAACCCGGAGCATCCCCTTGAGGCGGCAGCCGCAGCCGTGTGCGCCATGGGTCTGTGCGGGGAGATTGCCCACAGGCGTATGACCGAACTGGACGGCAACGCTTCCTATCGGAACTATATCATCGACGCCATGTACCGCCTGACTCCTGCAAGGTTGGAGAAAGGAGCAAATTATGAAGTGCGATAAACGCTATATGCTGCTCTATGCCGTTACTGACCGGGCCTGGACAGGGGAACAGACGCTCTATGAGCAGGTGGAGGCGGCATTGAAGGGCGGTGTGACTTGTGTGCAGCTGCGGGAGAAAGAGATGGATGAGACGGCGTTTCTTCAGGAGGCCAAAGATATCTGTGCCCTGTGCCACCGGTATGGCGTGCCGTTCATTGTGAATGACAATGTGGACGTCGCCATCGCCTGCCAGGCGGACGGTATCCATGTGGGCCAGGAGGACATGGCGGCGGGCGAGGTTCGCCGCCGGGTGGGGGACGCTATGCTCCTGGGTGTCTCTGTCCATACGGTGGAAGAAGCACGACGGGCTGTTCGGAACGGTGCGGACTATCTGGGTCTGGGGGCGGTGTTCCCCACAAGCACGAAGACAGATGTGGATCAGATGACGAATGAGACCTTACGCGCCATCTGCGATGCGGTTGACGTGCCCGTTGTGGCCATCGGAGGCATTAACCGGGGCAACCTTCTTAAGCTGTCCGGCAGCGGTGTGGACGGTGTGGCCCTGGTATCAGCCATTTTTTCGGCGGAGGATATTGAGGATACCTGCCGAAAGCTTCGCCTGTTGGCAGAGGGGATGGTGAGGGCATGAGGATTCGCGGCGCGATTTTTGATGTGGACGGCACGCTGTTGGACTCCATGTTTATCTGGGACACCATCGGAGAGACTTATCTGCGCTCTATCGGATATGAGCCGAAAGAGAATCTGAACGAGGTGTTTAAGAATATGAGCCTGCGCCAGGCGGCCCGCTACTATCAGACCGAGTATGGCGTGAAGCTTGGTATTGATGAGATCATGGATGGGGTCAACGCCATGTTGGAGCGGTATTACTGTTTTGAGGTTCCGCTGAAACCGGGGGTGGAGGAGCTGCTTAAGCGGTTTAGGGCAAGCGGCGTCAAGCTGTGTATCGCCACTGCCACTGACCGGTATCTGGTGGAGGCCGCTCTGAAGCGGTGCAAAGCGCTGTCTTATTTTGGCGAGATTTTCACCTGCAATGAAGTGGGACACGGCAAGGATGAGCCGGATATCTTTGAGGCGGCGCTTCGCTTCCTGGGAACAGAAAAGTCAGAGACGGTTGTGTTTGATGACGCGCTCTATGCCATCAAAGCGGCGAAAGAAGCCGGGTTCCCTGTGGCGGCGGTCTGTGACAGCCATGAAAAGAATCAGGAAGAAATCCGCGTTCTGTCCGATGTATACCTGAAAGACTTGGCGCAGCTGGATAAACTTCAGAAGCTCCTTCCGGTTTAAGGAATTTACTTCCTGACATCCGAAAGCTTCAAGCGGCGGATCGGGGGCACCACTTTCCGTCGCTTAATAAAAATAATGCAAAGGAGAGATAGCAATGAGAACAGCATTATCAATCGCTGGGACAGACCCCAGCGGAGGCGCCGGGATTCAGGCCGATCTGAAAACGATGACCATGAACGGTGTTTTCGCCATGAGCGCCATTACGGCGCTGGTAGCGCAGAATACCACCGGTGTAAGAGAAATTGTAGAGATGACGCCCGATTTTCTCGGACAGCAGATTGACGCGGTATTTGAGGACATCCCGCCCGATGCGGTGAAGATCGGTATGGTGGCCTCCTGCGGACTGATTGAGAAGATTGCAGAACGGCTGCGCTTCTATCAGGCGAGGAACGTTGTGGTGGACCCGGTAATGGTGGCTACCAGCGGCGACCGGCTGATTTCCGAAGTGGCGGTGGATACACTGAAAACCTGCCTGCTCCCCCTGGCGGCTGTGGCTACGCCCAATATCCCGGAGGCAGAGATCCTGTCTGGCATGGCCATTCAAAGCCAGGAGGATATTGAAGCCGCGGCCAGACAGATCAGCGGCGCCTATGGATGTGCGGTCCTGCTCAAGGGCGGGCACAACATCAACGACGCCAATGACTACCTCTATGCGGATGGCGCGGGGACATGGTTCTACGGAACTCACATTGATAATTCCAATACCCATGGAACCGGCTGTACGTTGTCCAGCGCCATAGCGGCAAATCTGGCCAAGGGATTTGACCTGCCCACATCCATCCGGCGGTCCAAAGAATACATCTCCGGCGCGCTTAATGCCATGCTGAACCTGGGGAAGGGCCGAGGACCCATGCAGCACAATTTCAATCTGACCGGTGAATACGCAAAGGAGGCAGAGTCATGAAAACAACCATAAAGACAACAGAACGGCTTTTATCCGCAACAAAAGACATTTGGGCGGCTTACAATGAGCATCCCTTTGTGAAGGGTATCCAGGACGGTACTTTGGAGCAGGCGAAGTTTAAGTATTACATCATTCAGGATTACCTTTATCTGGAGGAGTATGCGAAGGTGTTCGCCCTGGGCATTGCCAAGGCAAAAAGCCCCGAAACCATTCAGCTTTTCTCCAGGTATGTGACCCTGCTGACCGAGGGAGAGATGGATATCCATCGGGGCTATATGGGTAAGTTCTCAGTTTCACGGGAGGAACTGGAGGCAACGCCCCGGTCGCTGGACAATCTTTCCTATACGTCCTATATGCTCCGGGTGGCTTATGAAGAGGGGGAGGCGGAGATTCTGGCCGCTATCCTGTCCTGTGCCTACAGCTATGAGGTGATTGCCAAAAAGATTGTAGAGAACAATCCGTCGGCACAGGATCATCCATTCTACGGCGATTGGGTCAGAGGCTACGCTGATCCCCATTACGGCGAAGCGAACGTCCTGCTGCTGGAAATGACAGACCGGCTGACCCTGCACTATACCGAACAGCAGGTGCGGCATCTGGAAGATATTTTTGTGGCCTGTTCCCGCTACGAGCTGGCTTTCTGGGAGATGGCCTGGAACATGAGCAAATAGGGCGCTAAT
>NZ_JBQIKP010000082.1:0-3257 GCF_056796775.1 Schaedlerella sp. | reverse complement strand
AGTTGTGCGGGATAGGATTCCATAATTTCACCGTTATACTGGATGCTGATGATATCCCCAACCTTTGGAGTGGGGGATTTTGGCATATATTCTATAGGAATTGAAATGCGGTCAGAGGATGATAATTCAGCAGAGCCCTCTACAGGTTCGACCAGTAAGGAATGCTCGTCGGCTTCTATAATGGCAGCCGAAAAAGAAGCCGAATGCTTTTTGTCATCCGCTGAAGCTGCAGGATTACTGCTGTCTTCCTTTAAGTTTCTGGAAAAGAGTATAAATACGGTAAGGCATATTATGGCGGCTGCGGTTATTATCCAGAATGTAGGTTTTTTGTAGTATGGCATGTGTTTGATCCTCCTGTCATTTTTGATTATATCTGCAAATAGAAAGTACTTCCGCCGCCGTCTGTATCCTGCACGCCAAGCTTTAATCCCTGGATTTTTGCAAGGGTAATGGCAATGGACAGGCCAAGTCCGAAATGGTCTTTTTTATTTCGGGATTTATCACTTTTATAAAAGCGGTCGAAGATAAATTCTTTTTCCTCGTCAGGGATTCCGGGGCCATGGTCCACGACGAAAACCAGTGTATGGGGATGGCAGTGTTCAGCCCTAAGAAGGATTTTTCTTGAAGGCCGCGTCAGAGAATATGCGATGGCGTTATCGAGCAGGATGGTCAAAATCTGTCGGCATAGTTCGGGGTCTGCTGATACTGGCGGAAGCGGCTCCTCCGGCAGGCGTAACTGCAGGGTTCCGTTTTTGGACAGGCAGAGCGGTTCGTAAAGCTCCAAAAGGCTTAGGAGGAGATCGTCTATTTCAAATTTCCGTTTTCTTACAGCCCATTCCCTCTGTTCGGCAGAAGCAAGGAGCAGAAGATTTTTAATCAGGGCGCTTCCCCTGTGGCATTCGTTTTTAATAACAGAAAGCAGACGGGTATCCTCTGCTGAATGGGAAGAGACTGCATCTGCGGTCATTTGGATGACTGCAATCGGAGAACGAAGCTCATGGGAGGCTGCGGCTACAAAATCCTGCTGCTTTTGGTATGTTTCTTCCAGAGGGCGCAGGGAACGGCGGACGAACCAGCGGCCGCTCAGAAAGAGGAGCAGGATTCCAAACAGGTCGATAAATAAATAGAAACATCCGGTTTTCAGGGATTTCTTCCTGCTGTCAGAGATGTCCTGCAGCAGGGTGAGCTTCTTATATCCGGCAGGGGTCTGGAGGACAAGGATATTCCCAAGATAGACATCCCGGCTGTCTCCATGGATTTGAAATATGGAGGTCTGCAACATGTTTGAGGAGATAGGGTAGGAATCTGTGAAAATGCCTTCCTTGTCCGCAGCTTTTTCTGCATATGAAAGAAGAATCTCCCGTCTCGTATCCGGTCTGTATGAACCAGGAAAGAAAAGGGGCGAGTTGTTTTCTTCTATATGAATGATGAGCTGGTTTTTCTCCTCCATCTGTGCCAGAAACAGATCCGTAAAGTGGGAATTACCCTGAAGCTGGAACATCAGAGTAAAAAGATGTTTTTGGAACAGTGATTCCTGGCGGTTTTCCTGTGAGGTAAAGTAGAAAAGAAATGTTATGGACAGGATAAAAGTTATGATCAGCCCGGTACTTAAGGTATAAAGAAAAACTAATTTTCTCTGTAGTTTAGGAAACATTGCCGTCCTCCAATCGGTATCCCATGCCATGTACTGTGGCAATATTTGCGCAGCTCCCTAAAGAGCGCAGGTGTTTTCTGAGGAAATAAATATATGTATCAAGATTGCCGTCTTCTACGGCGCTTTCCGAACCCCAGACACGCAGGAAGATCTGTTCCCTTGTCAGGGTCTTTCCCGGATTGCGTAAGAAGAATTCCATGAGGAGAGCCTTTTGTTTGGAAAGGCGTTGCTCTTTTTCGTTGCAGGTCAGAATCCTGGCCTCCATATCGAACTGGATATCCAGAAAGGATATACAGGTCTGGTCTGAAAATGCAAGGGGCCTTCTGGAGAGGGCGCGGATACGCGCAAGGAGCTCCTCTATGGCGTAGGGTTTTACCAGATAGTCGTCTGCCCCGCAGTCCAGGCCGGCAATCCGGTCGTCTACAGAACTCAGTGCAGTTGTCAGGATGATGGGTATGCTGATGTGATTCTGGCGGATGGCTTTCAGGATGGCCAGTCCGTCGAGCTCCGGCAGCATGCGGTCCAAAAGAATTAGGTCGTAAGCGCCGGACATGGCAAGATAGATCGCCTCACTTCCGGCGTGGCAGCAGTCAACAGTATGTTTTTTGGCAGAAAGCTGTAATTTTAAGGCGCTGCATAATTCTCTGTCGTCTTCTACAATTAAAATACGCATCTTTCACACTCCTTACTTTGAATCATATAAATCACAATGCGATTCTATCATTAGGGCAGACTGCGGACAATAACCTCGTTCTCTTTTGCAAAATGAAGGGCCGTTTTTGTATTTTATAAATCTTATTTTTTGGTGTGGATATAGAAATTAAAAATAGGAGCTTGATTTATATCAAACTCCTATTTCAGAAATAATCATAAAAACTATAGCAGAAGGGGTCATACTCAACTGCTTATTAGTATAATACCACTTCAACAATATCATGTCAAATTTCCTTGGATTATAATTTCACAAAAATTTTAGCAGTTTTAGAGTTTTTTTAGAGAATGGCTTGGTAGGATATATATGACAAATATTTTAGAAAGGCAGGATTTTAGAGATGGCAAATGAAGGAAAGAACAGAAACCGAAGATTATGTGTCATGGCAGTTGCAGCCTTTTTGGCGTTGTTGCTTGTGGCATGCGGAAGCGGAAAAGAAGACAGTACGAAGGATACAGATACACAGGGAGCTTCAAAACCGGAAAAGAAGACGGAAGATACACAGGCAGGGCAGACGCCGGACAGCGACAATCCAGAGATAGCCGGGGAGACGGAAAGCACAGGCACACCGATAAACGGACTGTCAGTAGAAATAGGAGAAGTTTTAGAAGGCTCTTTTACGGGAAAGGAGATTCAGACAGACGACCAGGGAGATGCGGGGCAGGTTGCGGTGCTTGACCCGGAGGAAGCGAAACAGTTGGAGATTGTATTTACAGAACAGACCACCTTCACGGTGCGCTCATCTACGGATATGGGGGCAACGCATACAGATACACCGGGCAGCAGCAGTGATTTGGCAAGCGGTAGGCAGACAGAAGTATCAGGTACGAGGGATGGCGATACCATACATGCTTCTTCCGTAATGATTATGGATTTTGGTAATTGAGCAGA
>NZ_JBQIKP010000081.1:0-11328 GCF_056796775.1 Schaedlerella sp. | reverse complement strand
AACCGTTAGAAACCTTGTGCTTATACCAGCATTGGCATAAGTGTTTTTCTTATGCAGAAATTTTGCCATTTTGCGTCAAAAAATATTTATAAGTGGCCTAATATATCAAATAAAGCAATAGAATAAAATTGTTCTTGTTTGCCAGCTTCCTTGAGACGTTTTTCCATCTCTATTTGAGAAATACGCTCATGAGTTGGTTGGTTAACGGCTGAATTATCCATATTTTTTTTCCTACAGTATCTATTGGTTGATAAATTATTATTTTATACTACTGGACAGTTAATATCAACCAGTTGCAGGAAAATTAAAAAATTTTCGATATATCATATGTGAATTGTTTGGCCAGAAAGTAATGGATACACTACACAAATAGCCATGTGCTTGTAAAATTGGGAGGTATATGGTAGTATGGAGATACGAAAACAGAGGGGAAAGCAGGTGGGAAGATTGACAGTGACGGAACAGATAGACCGGAAACATCAGGAAGATTTACAGAGGCTAAGAGGCTTTCGCTTGCTTGATGATGATTTCCTCACAAAGTGTTTTGAGGGAGATACGGCAAGCATAGAACTGGTATTGCAGATTGTACTGGAAAAACCGGATTTAAAGGTGTTGGACGTCCGTACTCAGGTATTTGTGGAGAACCTGCTGAACCGTTCGGTGAGGCTGGATATCTTGGCTACGGACAGCACAGCGGCAAAACTGAATGTGGAAGTACAGCGCTCCGACAAAGGAGCCGGGAGAAAAAGAGCCAGGTACAACAGCAGCATGATGGACGCAAACCTTTTGAAGAAAGGCGAGGACTTCGACAAGCTGCCGGAAACGTGGGTAATCTTTATCACAGAGAATGACGTAATGGGAAAAGGGCTGCCGCTCTATCCGATTGAGCGGTGCTTTTTAGGAACCGGGGAAAGATTTGAGGACGGTTCGCACATACTGTATGTAAATGGCGCTTACCGTGGAGATACGCCAATCGGGAAGTTAATGCATGACTTCTCCTGCACAGACGCAGCGGATATGTACTATGGGACACTGGCGGACAGGGTGAGATTTTTCAAAGAGAGCAAGGAGGGAATTGAAATTATGTGTAAGGCCATGGAAGATATGAGAAACGAATCCTTACAGGAAGGCATCCGTGAAGGCATGAAAGCTACGGCACGCCGTATGCTGGCAGCCGGCAAATATGCGTTGGAGGAAATCGTTAATATTTCAGGACTTTCTCTTGAAGAAGTAAAACAACTGAAAGCTGATAGAAGTGCATAGACAAAATTGTAGGCTGGGAATCTAAAGACAGGTTCCCAGTCTATAATTTTTACGATTATACAAGACACTATTTATAAAATGTGTTGAACGACGAATTGTAATCGGAACTAACAGCGAATTATTTTAACATGTTCTGGATATTTTTTTGTACCATTACTCTGTCCCGTATCTTTCCAAGATCATCAAAAAAAGCACCGGGAAAAACTTTAAGCAGCTTGTCAACGAGGCCAAAATGCGCAAAGCCATTTATTATCTGGAAAATGTGTGAACGTCGAATACAAAAGTACTTTCAATGGGACAGATACGTTACGATTCGCGGCCGCACAGATGAAAAGCTCTTGACGGCCGCTCCCAATCTGGTCCTATTTCATCTCAAACCATCCGAACTCTGCCTGATTTTCGCAGTCTTCTCCATTGCCGGACGCAAACATCCCGATCATGGTTCCTGTCATGCAGCCCACCTTTTCCGGATTGATTCGTGTTCCGTCCGCGACACAGAGTTCTTTTAGCGCCTCTTTTGTTTCCCCGTAACGGACCGCAAATCTCTCGCCTTCGATCCCCAACTGCAGCACGATCTCTTCCGTCTCCCAGGGCACCTCCGCAATCACCTCCCGATGGGTCTCGCTGGTAAAGCCGGGGAAGTACGGCGGCACATTGTAGTCTGCTGTATACAGCAGCAGGCGGAGCACCTGCCTGCCCTGGCTGACCGCCCGTTCCAGATGGTACTGGTGGTTCATGGCCTGAACAACCGCAAGTCCGGCGCTCTCCAATCCTTGCGGCAGGAATTTCATACCGCAGGTGACCGTCGTATTGACGCCGCACTGCCTGCATGCCAGAAATGCGGTATCATATTCTTCCGATTTTTCCGCCTCAAGGGACATGGGGCGCAGGTCTTCTATGAGGGACTGGCGGATGCATTTCAGGTGCAGCGCAGAATCCTTGATCTTGTAAAAATCATGGTAAGGCCTTCCCCAGAATGACCAGCAGAGGTCCAGCTCTTCCTTGTCAAAATCCTCATAAACCACGCCGAATCCTCCCGAATGGGCATCCTCTTCCCAGGGCAGGCACTCCGGCGCATCGTATTCCCACTCCACCTTTCCGGTTTCCGGGCTGAACAGGGGCCAGCCGCGCTCCCATACCACCGGGCAGATGAAGGTCTCCCTTCCCAGGTTCTTGCATTTTCCCTCAATCAGCCGGGAGGCCAGCATCACCGCGTACCAGCTTCCGTCGGGCAGCTCCACCAGATCCGCATGTCCCACATTGATAATGGGACTTTTGAAACCAAAGTGGCGGTGGGTCATCACCGGGTTGGCCGGATTGCCTTCATAAAAGCCAAAAAGCTCTTTGCTTCTTGCCGCCATGACCGCATGATAATGCTCGGTTCCTCCTTCCGCGATGATCAGATAATAATATTCCCCGATATGGTACAAATGGGGCGACTCCGGGGAGCTTCCCACCCGGAGGGCGCTGTTGAAGATGGTCACCGGCTCTCCCAGCATATGGAAATGCTCCACATCATATTTTGCCAGCCAGATCCCCCGCTCTTTCACGCCGGTTCCGTTGTCCCACACGTCACCAGTTCCCATGATATAGGCCTGCCCGTCATCGTCAAAAAAGAGAGAAGCATCGATTCCCGGAACATCGTCCAGCCAGTGGGGCTCTGACCAGGGGCCCGCGGGATCTTCCGCTGTTACAATATAATTGCCTTTATCGCTGAAATTGGCATTGATAATATAAAACAGTCCGTCATGATAGCGGAGCGTAGGAGCCATGACGCCGCCCACACCGCTGTCCCGCTCCATATGGAATCCATTTTCCGGGGTCATGGCATAGCAGATCTGCTCCCAGTGGGCCAGATCCCGGCTGTGAAAAATCGGCACGCCGGGGCAGAGCTCAAAGCTGGAGCACGCCAGATAATAGTCACCACCCACCCTGCAGATGGACGGATCCGGGTAAAAGCCCGGGATGATTGGATTGATCAATTTTTTCTTCATCGTTAATTCCTCCTGATATAAAAAGCACAGTCCGCCCAAAGAGATTCCAGGACAGACCTGAAAATTTTTCATTCTGTCTCAAAAAGCCACCCTTACTTCCTCACACAGACAGTCCCGGGAATTTCCGCCCGCATAGATCCGGAATAGTCCGTCCTCCAGCACATATTCGCCCTGGTTATTGTAGAATCCCATATCCTGCTTCTTCAATTCCAGTTCCACCGTCCGCGTTTCTCCCGCTTCCAATTCCACTCGCCGGAATCCTCTCAATTCCTTCACCGGGCGTACCAGGCTGGCGGCCACATCCTGCATATACAGCTGGACAACCTCCGTGCCCTTCCTGTCCCCCGTATTTTTCACACGGACAGAGACGCGGAGCTTTTCCTCCCCTTCCTCCACGTTCAGGTCCGAATATGCAAATGTCGTATAGCTCAGCCCATAGCCGAAGGGGAACAGAGCGTCAAAAGGCGCGTCCAGATAGCGGGAGGTAAACTTGCTCTTGCTGCCCGGCCTTCCGGTATTGGGATGGTTGTAGTAAATGGGGCACTGGCCGTTTACGGAGGGGAAAGAGGATGCCAGCTTCCCGCTGGGGTTCTCCTCGCCGGTGAGCACCGCTGCCACAGCGTTTCCCATCTGTACGCCCAGATGCCATGCCTCCACCAGCACCGGAAGATGCTCCGCCTCCCAGCCCAGAGCCAGCGGCCGGCCATTCATCAGCACCGTAACAAGCTGCTTTCCTGCCGCCGCAGTCTGTTCCAGCAGGAGGGAGAGCATTTTTTGCTGCTTTCCGGGAAGCTCCACATTCGCCTTGGAGGAAGCCTCCCCGGACATGCTCACCAGCTCGCCCGCGACTGCGACCACTACATCGCCCTCCTCGCAGGCTTTTTTGATCTCGTCCGGATCCACTTCGTCCTCCGGCCCGCCGCAGGGATAATATGTCACATCCGCGCCGCAGTTTTTCAGTCCGTCCAGGATGGACACACAGTCCTCGTTCTTCCAGCTCATGGCCCAGGCGCCCATCACTTCCTCTTCCTTTGCGGCCAGCGTACCCACCAGGCTGATCTTCTGCTTTTTCGAGAGCGGAAGCACATTTCCCTCATTTTTCAAAAGGACGATGGACTTCTTCGCCGCTTCCAGGGCCGTCTCCACATGCTCCGCCGGGATCTTGCCCGCGTATCTGGCAATGGCTTCCTCCGATACGTAGGGATTCTCAAACAGGCCCAGCCACATTTTCACGGAAAGGATCCTGCGCGCCGCGTCATCCAATACCTCCATGGAAACCGCGCCGCTTTCCACTGCTTCTTTCAGATGATCCTTGTAAATGTGGGTACCCATGTCCATGTCCAGCCCCGCATTGGCCGACTGGATCCCCGCGTCCCTGTCGTCCTCCGCGATCCCGTGGGTCACACATTCCTTGATCCCGTTGGCGTCGCTGACTACAAAGCCGTCCATCCCGTATGCTCCCTTTAAGAGTTCCCGGAGGGTATAGGGATTCACTGTACAGGGCACGCCGTTCAGATCGTTGAAGGACGCCATGGCGCTTGCCGCGCCCTCCTCCACCGCCGCTTTAAAAGGAGGAAGATACACATTGTGCAATTGAGAAATGGACATGCTGGTGGTGTTATAATCCCTCCCGGATTCGCAGGCGCTGTATGCCACATAGTGCTTTAAGCAGGCCGCCACGTAGTTTTCCGGAGAAGTCCGGTCATTCTGCAGGCCTCGGATCTTTGCCTTCGCGAAGCTGGATGCCAGGAACGGATCCTCTCCCGGGCCTTCCGAAACCCGTCCCCAGCGGCAGTCCCTTGCCACGTCGATCATGGGGGCGAAATTCCACCCGATCCCGTGGGCCCTGGATTCCCTGGCCGCGATCCGGGCAGTCCGCTCAAACAAGTCCTCGTCAAATGCCCCTGCCTCCGCGATGGCGATGGGATACACGGTACGAAGCCCGTGGATCACGTCGAAACCCATGATCAGCGGGATTCCCAGGCGGCTCTCCTCCACCGCGATTTTCTGCAGCTCGTTGGCCTTCACCGGGTCATCCCCCATCATAGCGCCCACCAGTCCGGCACGGATGTCCTCCTCGTGGAAATCCCGGGTCGCCGTGGACATGATCTTCTGGAATTCCTCCTGGGAAATCCTTCCGTCTGTCATCATTTCGATCAGTTCCTCAAAGGGCACATCGAAGCCGCCCACAATGGACGGGGATTCCAGGTTCATCTGCCCGATCTTCTCCTCCAGTGTCATCCGGGATAATAACTCCTCTACCCGGTTTTTCTGCTGCTCTGTTAATTTCATCTCTCACCTGCTCCTCTCTTTTTGAATCCCTGTTCCCGCTCAGAACAGCAGGCGGATCTGCGGCCTGCTGTTCTGAGCGGGAATGCATAATTTTATTTTAAGGAATTCAAAGGAATAAAACCTGTCTATTTTTAATGATTTATAGTTAAAAAAATAACCTTTGCCGCTGTATTTCCCTTTTTCAACGAGCAAAGGTTAAAAAATGATATCTGATTATTGTCCTGGCCGGATGCCTTGCAGCTGGGCGCAAGGCACCGTGAACAGTAACGGATTAAGGGCAGTTTTGATCATACCGCTGCTAAGGAACTCTCCGGTCACGATCCCGGACCTCCCGGGAACTTATATCTCCGCGATCACGATCCCCTGGATCTCCTGTGCGCTCAGCCGGGTCTCCACCACCAGCGTATGGTCGTAGGCTTCTGCCTTATGGATCGTCAGCGCGGGCTGGCAGGCGGTCTGCAGATATTGGATCTCGATCACGGAAAGGGAATTAAAATAGGCCAGCTTCCGCCACTCATCCTGTACATTTCCATGTTCCTGACTCACGGAAAATATCTTCACCTGATATATCCCGTTATTGACCGGATGCAGCTTAAAATTCATCTGGATGGCTTCACGGTCCGCAAACAGGCGGGACTGCTGCTCGACCTCAATCTGGTTTTCATCCTGAGAATAATACCGGAAATTAAAATGCTTGTAATTGTGGCAGCATATATAGAAAAGGCCCTTTCCGTCGCCGGAGACAATGGCATTCCTGCTTTTTCCCATGAAATATTTTTCCAGATGGTTCAGATGATCAAAGGCAAAAAAAGCCGGCTTGCGGATCCCGTCCCTGCTGATCAGCCCGCAGCCTCCGAACAAGAGATCTTCCGAGTCGATCCTTTCGGCGAATATGTCGGTGGCGATCCAGTATGCCACCGCATCCGCCTCATCGTAGTTCTGGATCAGGTTCTTCATAACATAGGCGCTCTTATAGCAGCCATCATTGAGGCAGTTTCGGTTGGAAAGCGTAGAGCTCCACTCCGTCACCAAAAATTCCGGAATATGGAAATCCGCCTCTTCCAGTACCTGCTTCGCCGCCCGGATCTGGTGATACAGGTAGTCCTCATCCGGGGAAAAGGGATTTCTTCCCGTGTCCAGCAGATGCTCTTTGACCAGATAAGGATAGGAATAAATGGAAATAAAATCCGGGCGCTGCTCCCTTTTCGCCCACTTTGCAATGATCTCGGGAAATTCCTCCCCGATATAATTCATGCTGAACCCTGCCCCTCCCAGCTTCACGCCGGGGGCGTAGTTGCGGAAAATGCCCGCGATCAGATCAAAGGCTTCAAAATAATGCTCGATGGGCACCTTTTTCTGGACCACCGCGTTCTGTTCCAGCTCAAAATACCATTCTTCCACCTTACTGATCCCATACCGTTTTGTCAGATGCCGGATCAGTTCCTCCAGGAGGACTTTATTTTTTTCCAGCAGGCTGATCTGATTTTTCAGATCCTGGCTGAGCATATTCAGCCCCACCTTTTCCACAAACAGCTCCCGTCCTTTAAATCCCAGCTCGATATGGGGCTTCACACCGATCTCCATCAAAAAATCAAAGATCTGGTCGATCAGCTTAAAATTATACCGGGAATTTTTTTCTTTCAGCTCGATCATCACGTCGTCGGTGAGGAGGTTCCAAAAGCGCACATATTCAAAGTGAAGCCTTTCCTTGATATAACGGAGCTGTTCCCTCACGTCAAACCTGAGCAGGTCGGAAGCCGGGCCGATATTGATGATCCGGCACCAGTTTCTTTTCACCTCTTCCTTCCGTGAGGTGTCGATCTCCATCTCCTGCACAATGGAGTCGGCTGCTTCCGAGGTTCTGACCAGGTTGGAGGTCAGATACTGCTCCACCTTTTCCTGCACCTGGCTGCTGTCCTCCTGCTCTCCCCGGTCCAGCTTTTCCGCCATCTGCTCCCGGTATTCCGCCGGCGTGGTATGGTAGCATTCCCGAAACGCGTGGTTCAAGCCGGCCTGATTCGGAAATCCGTTGTCCATGGCGATCTTCAGTATGGTCTTATCCGTATGCAGCAGGTCGCTGACCGCATGATCCAGCCGGATATTATTCAAAAGCTTTAAAAAACTCATTCCGAAGTTATTTTTGATATATTTGGACAGATAGGTATGGGACAAAAACAGGCGGTCCGCCAGCTCCTTCAAGGTAATCGGCTCCCGGTAATTCATCATAAGGAAGCTTAGGATCTCATTCATCCGTTCATCCCGGATCCCCCGCAGGGATTCGTATTTGCGCATCCCCCTTTTCACGATAAAATCCGTGGTGATCAGATAGATCAGCTGGTAGTAAATGCTGTTTTTCAGGGCGATCCCCTGTCCCTCCGTGGTCTGATTATAGTTGAAGACCTGCCGGATAAAGTAGCGCATTTTTTCGTAGCTCTCCGACCGTTCCTGTACCGAATTGCACCAGAAAAACTGCTGCTCTCCACCGAACATCTCCGTCAGCAGCTTATTGTCGATAAACAGGCTGCCCAGCAGGATATCGCCGCCGCTCCCGCCCGTTCCATTCCCATCCGGTCCGCCCCCGCCTTTCAGCACGGCATGATACCCATGGCGCACATTGGAATTGATCAGCATGAACTGATCGGTGCCCAGAGTATAGGTCTCCTCCTCGTACTCGATCTCCAGCCAACCGTCCAACACGTATAGGATCTCAATATCCTGATGCAGGTGCATCCCCTGTTCCTTCTTTGTAGAAAACTGGCATCTGATAATCTCATGCGGCATCTGTTCTTCCCTCCTGACATCTGTGAGCACTTCTGGAAACTCCCCCGCCTTTGCGGCTGAGTTTCCGAGAACGCTCTGAGTATCCGGCCTGCGCCGCCGGACTGCATGTTGTCAATTGTAACGGAATCCTGTCCGCATGGCTATATCTATTTTAACCTTTTTTACATCTCTTTTATTTTGCTTTTGCCGCATTTCTTTCATCCAATTAAAAAAGACGAGCCTGTTCAAATGGAGATATTCTTTATCCATCCATTTAGATGTAAGCGCATACTCGAAAAAAGGAGCTGCCACTCCATTAGCGAAATAAGGATCGTATATATCTGTCATAAAATTCCCAGGTCAAATCTCCGTTCAGCACAGATCGTACCACTCTGTCCTCAAGTTCCCTGTCAAGAAATGACTCTGTAAAATTCATCACATGACCAAGGCTGCAGTAACACAAAGTCGAAGATACCGACATATCAGGGTAAAAACATATAATATTTATTTGCTAATGATTGTTTACAGGAAGTTTATTATGCTGGTAGGATCTGAGTAATAAACAAAAAGGACAGGCTCTCTTTTACAGTGCGGCCTATCCTTCTCATAATAGCAGGTGATTTATTTGTTCCCCATTGATGAGTTTTTTGGATCAGCGAAAAACTCATCTATTGTAAATTCTGTTGTAAACACGCATTGTCTGTTGCCGTCTGTTTCCTGCAGTCCTGATTCTCTTAGTATCTTTATTCGGTTTTAGGAGATTTTCATGACCGCTTCATAAGCCTCTGATACCGCCGCCATGATATTGCGCGCCTGATTACTGTCTCCGATTGAAATAACTGGGCAGATTTCTTCGTATTGCTTTGCGTCCTGTACGGTTGTCTTTCCACCTGCTGCCCTGAGCTGCCATCAAAGCCGCCGCACAACCGCCCGGTCCTGCTCCAATGACCAGCACTTTCTTTTTCTTCTGTGCCTGTGATATCGTCCGGGTTCTTTCATGACCGCAGATTGGATTAATCGCACAGCCTGCAGGCTGACCCGCAAATACCTGTCCGATACAGCCGTCATTACAGGAAATGCAGGGTCGGATATCTTCCGTGTTCCCACACATCACCTTATTGGGCAGCTCCGGATCTGCCAGAACTCCGCGGGCGATTGCCACGAAATCACAGCTTCCCTGTCGGAGTGCCGCTTCTGCCTTTTCTACATCTCCCAGCCTTCCGTGAGTGATCACCGGGATAGATACCGCTTCCCGTACCGCCTTTGCAATCGCGATCTGCGGAGTCATTTCCTGAAAATATACCGGCGGCATCGCATAATGCCATTTCTCATAGCATCCGGCATCCAAATGCAGCACGTCTACGCCGGCAGCTTCCAGCCGTCTTCCGATCTCAATCCCTTCCTCAATTCCCCGGAAGCCATATTCCACAGGAAGGTCATGGCAGGGCACCCCCGGCGCATGCATCCAGTCACAGGCTGACGCGCTGACCGGCACGCCGTATTGCGGAGCCGGGCCGCCTACCCTTCCGCAGCCCGGCATTAACTGCGGACATACCTTGCAGTCATTTGAATGGGCAATCTCACAGATTTTATGAAAGGTATCAATGTTTTCTGCTGTAAGCAACATAGAAGCAGATGTATCCTCAAATGCTCCCGTCACCATCGTATTGCACATAATCATGGATGCGCCGCCCTCAATCCTGGCTTTGTAGAATGCTGCCGTATCCTTTTCTTTAAAACCGGGCTGCCTGTGCCAGCTGCATTCTTATCACGTCTTTCAGATCTATCCGGATGACAACCTGCCTTTAGACATGATATTCCTTACGGAAGATTATACATTGATGAGTTATTGGAGTTTTTTCCAGAACAAGGATGAAGCTGAAGCGAAAAATATATTTTATCTGCCTCCAGTCATTTATCCCAAAAGGGAAATGCAGGAGACTATTTTCAGATTTTTCAATCAATCATGGCAGAAGATCTTACGGAAAAGGAGCATAGCCTGTTTATGAAATCGGTACTTTATACCAGACTCCATTATCTATATCAGTATATTTGCTTAAATCATCCAAAGAATTGTGCGCCATACTCCCCAACCCCAGTCTGGAATATCCTGCCGCAGGAATACCGAAGGCAGATTGCCGCTGTTAAATTCCAGAACCCTGATGTATTAGTCTCGGATGACGCATATGAAATTCTTTACTATATTACCTGCCATTTTAATGATGAGATTACTCTGAAAAAATTATGCAATGAGCTATATATCACAGAGCAGAACGCGGCCTCCATATTGCAGAAAAAATTTCAGATATCTTTCCACGAGATGGTGGCAATCTTCCGGTTACGCTACGCACAGGCAATGCTTCTCGTCTCGCCAATGACTTTAGTGGACATCTCTGCCTGCTGCGGATTCCAGTCAGTACACACTTTTATCCGGCTGTTTAGAGCAAAAAAACATTTAACGCCGACTGCATACCGAAAAAAATATAAGGAGCGTATCTATGAATCATAAAAAACAAGACCACCGATCGGGTTGGGACTGAGCCGTGATTATTTCAGCCAAAACCTGATTCCATCCCCTCCTGCTGTCAATGAGATCCGTTACTACTCTCCGTCTGCATTACTGCATTATGACGGAATTGAAATATTGTATGTTTTCGAAGGAGAAGGCATCTTTTGCACAAACGCAATAAATTATGACTGTAAAAAAGGAAGCCTGATTATGCTGTTTTTTTATCATCTGACACGGGTCATTCCCAAGGAAGGGATAAGGCCAGAATAAACGCATGAATGAACATGTAGGGATATTACAGAAAAAATTATGCATATTTACGAAGGTATATTTTTCCAATACTCTTTATCTGACATCGAAAATCGTGTATACTATGCCTGAAATGAACCAGATTATAGTTTAGAAAGGCAACTGAACCACTACCGGCTAAAGCCGGTAGGTTCGGTTTGCTGCTGAAGCAGCCTAAAGTTGTCGCCACTTTACTTATTTCCCTTTTTACTTAACTTATCT
>NZ_JBQIKP010000080.1:0-11402 GCF_056796775.1 Schaedlerella sp. | reverse complement strand
AAATTCCCCATACTTCCCTACCGTCCGTATGATGAAATTTCCATAGGGAAGTATCCCTAACCCTCTTTGCTTTTCTTTCCGCTTTTTCTCTGCCAGTCCTTAACCTTCTCCCGCAGATTTGCTACAATATAACGCATGGATAATTCTATCCAAAACAACTGAACAGACACGAAACCAGACTGTTGTAAACCGGACAAGTTACAGCAGTTTTTTTATGCCCAATTTAGAAAGGCCGTTATCCCGAAAAGAGATTATGCAGACAGGCGGTTGATTGATACCTCTGATGAGAAATTCCAGAACAGTCCGGGACTGCAAAGGTGGGCGGCGGTGGAGAATTTAAAGATTGCTGCACAGACATACAATGAAGTGGGTTCCATTGTAGAACTGGAACAAAAAATCTCTGCCGCTTCCGCCACCGGAAAAGAAGCAAAACAGACCGACCGCAAGTATGAGAGTCAGATTATCCTATATGGCGGCGCAAGGCGTATGCTGGAACAGGCGGGCATTTCCTTAAAAGGCTTGAACATCAACAAGCTGAAATCGGAATATCCGGCGCTGACCGCACAGAAAAATAGGAGTGCCGAAGCACCCCCATTTCCTAAACCCTCTTGCAAAATTCGCAGTATTGGTTTATAATCATCTTAGAAGCCGGAGGATATGGCGTGTCCGACGGTTGTTCAATCGGAAACAATAATCAGTTTAAAAATCAAACGGATTACAAGGCTATCCTCTATTGCAGTAGAAGATAGCCTTTTCCGTTACTTGCGGTTGTGTTTATTGTCTATGTATGTCAAGGCTGCAAAAATCACCAGCACTAACGTAAGCACTTCTAACGTATTCATACCGACCTCCTTTCCGTTTCCAGAAAGGACAACCGCAGACTATCCCTACCTGCTCTAATCTGACTAAAAGAATTGTAGCACGTTATGTCGAATAATGCTATAAAAGATTTGCGTTAATCACTCCGCCGCTTCCAATGCCGTGCAGCAAGTGCACGACACCGTGTGAACCAATGTCATTTACTTAAGGAGAAAATTATCCAAGAACTACGTTTAGAAACATAAATGAGGTCAACTTAGTATGAAGGCAATGGATATTTTCCTCTAAAACCATGCCAAGGAATGGATAAAACGTGGGAAATGGCGGGATGCCTGTTTGAATGCAGCTGACGGTAAGGCATGACAACAAGACCAGCTCCATTCCTTTTGTAAAAAGTGGAACCAGCCTGATCACATGTGTCTATTAATTATGTATGATTACTTCTGTAATTAATTGCGGTAACAGAAGCTCATAGGGATCTTGAACCTTTTCTGCCGTGGGAAGGTTCTTCCCGGCTTGACTGCTTCTATATTGCTGGCGATCAGGCCTTCCACATCCATGACGCTTTTCCCGTCATGGATGCGGAGGAATGCCCTGCAGGTTTTTAAGGCTTCCGAATAATTTATCTGATATTCGTATTTCTTCCCACCTTGTTTGATTTTCACGTTGAAAGCGATTTCTGAGCAGAAATTATACAGGATGGCCCTTGCCCATATTTCCTGTGCAACATACTCGTATTTTTTCGAGTGCAGCGCTTTCAGGCACAGTGGGTATTTGAGATCCCGATAAGAGTTTTCCTGGTTCCAGCGCAGATGGTAGATTTCCTTGAAGTCATTCATGTCAAATTCATGGTCTGACAGGTTTGTGATCAGGTTCTCATAGGAGCCGGGGGACAGTTCGAACCGAACGACCCGCAGGGAAATGTTGTATTCCCGCCTGGCATCAGTAAGGTAATCCATCGGGACACTGCGGCATACATGGCGGTACCTGTCCGGGAATTCCGGATGTGCCCTTTTCTTTTTTGACTGGAACCGGGAGAGGATGCGCTCCAGATGCATATCCAGGGCTTCTACCCCTTCCAGGCTGCGCCCAAGGATGCCTTCGTTTTTTTTATTTGTGCATCGGATCAGGAAATACTGCCGGTTTTCAATGACATGGGCAAAATTATTATACGACGCATAGCCCCGGTCACAGAAATAGACGTCCGCAGGGCCGCCTGCTGGGCGGGGGCCTGCGGTGTCTACCATCTGGCAGAAGGCGCTGTATTCATTGTGTTTGCGCCCAGGCTGGATGACGAGGTCGGTAAAGCGCCGATCCAGGATGGAGTAGCAGGCATTGATGTAAGCCTGGTTATAGCCCTTAGGGGAAGCCTTGCTGGGTTCATAAAAAGTATCCGTGTCATGGGGATCGCGGAAAATATCCAGCGCGGAGCCGTCACAGACAATGAGCCGGTATTTCCCATGAAAAAGGTTGCTTTTCAGTTTCTTGTTAAAAGCCAGGAGCAGGCACCTTAGCGCTCCGTCCTTGAGTTTGTGGATCTGCTTGTAAAAAGCCGCTTTGGAAGGGGCGTCTGTGCTGCGGCCAAAATAGGTGTAGAGCTCCTCCCGGATGCATTCCCCCTCTAAGGTGAAAAACATGAGGAGGAGCTGCTTAAAGCCGAGCTTCCTGTTGCGGGTGAAATCCCTGCCGGGGTTTTTGGCGTATTTTCCTGGGTCTGCCGCGAGCTCATCAATAGCGGCGAGCAGGATTGCTTTTACAGAATCAGAATACTTCATCGTGTGTACCTCCTTGGATTGAAAATAAAGTGTATGCCTCAAATCCAAGGGCCGCTTTCCCCTTCGGATCATGCTTGTAGATGCTGACACCCTCCGCTGAAATCTCCGCCGCCCGGACGGAAATGGGAATGCCGAGCATCGGAATTTATTCCTATGAGCTGTTCCAGTTTTATGATGTGGATACCATTATCCGCGCCGTATCCGTGAAAGACACATCCGCTGAGGAAATGGCGGAACTGATGGTCGGCAGAAAGCTGGACATGGACTATACAAGAAAGTCTACGGTTCAGAAAGAGTCGGCTATGGAAGTATCCGGATTGACGCTTTTATCCAAAGACCACAAGAAAAAGCTTCTGAATAATGTTACTTTTTCGCTCCGGCGCGGCGAGATCCTCTGCATTGCCGGAATTGACGGCAACGGCCAGAATGAACTGGTCGAGGCGCTTACCGGCCTGGTGCAGCCGGATGAAGGCGCGGTCAAAATACAGGGGATTGACGTTACCCAAAAATCTATCCAGTTCCGAAACACCCACGGGTTGACCTGCATCCCGGAAGACAGGCATAAATACGGGCTTGTTCTGGGGTACACTATGGAGCAGAATCTGCTGCTGAAAAAATACCGGAACGAACCGTTTTCCAAACATGGATTTATTAATTTTAAGGTGTGCCGCGAACACGCGGGACCGTCTGATCGAAAAATATGATATCCGCAGTTCCCAGGGAAATACAACTGCGGCAAGAGAAATGTCCGGCGGAAACCAGCAGAAGATCGTAGCTGCCCGGGAAATTGATGTAGATGCCTTCATCGGTACTGTCGGGCTATCCGACTACCTGCGTCCCGTTTGCTGCACTCCTTTCGTTGATTCGCATACCGCCCTTTTACACTTAAAGACGGAGGATACAGGTTCTCCCACAGTTGACGCAATGTCATTGTATAGCATGACTGGCGTTCCAATGGGCTGGATGCCGTTGCTGTGAACACCTAATTGACATTGTCTGACGCAGTGAATATATTTTTAAAACAGATCATCTTATGCGGAGGGATACCGTTTGATGTGAAGTATCCAGAGTATAAGCCTGAGGTTATAGAAGCTATGCAAGAAGCAAAATGTATAAGCCGAGATCCTGATACCAAACGATACGGCAGTTTTTCTGAGGCATTAGAGGAATTGGATCTATGAAATACGAATTAATTCTGTCTGGAAAGTTTAAAAAAAGTCTGAAGACAGCGAAAAAACGTGGTCTGGACATCTCTCTTCTGGAATCCGTCGTAGACACGCTGCTCCTGGGACTTCCTCTTGAAAAAAAGTATAAAGATCATGCCCTGAAGGGGAAGCTGGCCGGATTTCGGGAATGCCATATCCAGCCAGACTGGCTGTGAATCTATTTGATAGAAGATGATATCTTAACACTGACATTGGTCGATACCGGCACACATGCAGATTTATTTAAAATGGAATCATTTCCGACTATGCGGATACACTCCAACGGCCTGAAGCCTTTTTTACAGCCACCATCCATCTCTACACCCCGATATACTTCGACGGCGCCACCCCATACTCTTTTTTAAAACACTTACTGAAATACAGCGGATCGGCGAACCCGGTCAGGCGGGCGACCTCCTGCAGGTTGGTGTACCCGTCATCCAGATATTTCTTCGCAGCCTCCATCTTCTTCTGCATCATGAACTTCACCAGAGGCAGGTTCATCTCCCGGCGGAACATGCGGCTCAGGTAGTTTTCGTTCATGTAGAGCTGGGAGCTGAGCCACTTTACGGAAAGCTCGGGGGAGGACAGGTTCTGCTCAATGAGCTCCATGCATTTTTCCGTGATCCGGCGGGACGGGGACACCTTGCTGCCCCGGATGTGTTCCAGAATCCGATGAAAATAATGCTCCAGGAATGCGGCGCAGCCCTCCGGCTCATTCAGCTCCATTACTTCGGACAGGGGCGTATAATGCCGGTCAAATATATCCTGCAGGGCCAGTTTATTTTCCCGGAGGAACATCAGGCCGGTCATCACAAAATCAATCCGCAGCATGTTGAAGGTGTCAAAGGAATGCCGGGCAAAGGGCGGTTCCAGCGTATCCCGCACGTGGGCGTCCAGGCCCCTTAAGTCGTCGGAACGGAGCAGGCGGAAGGTGGCGGAGCGGATGGAGTCCAGATCCATCTCCATGTCGAAGGCATTTTTCATATATTCCGCAAAGGAAATGATGCCCTTGTCCAGAACCGTCTGGTTATACCGGGACAAGAATTTTGTCTCATAATAGCAGCGGTAAATGTTGGACAGCCCCTTATACCGGCAGCTATAAAAAACGGCGGCGGAAAGATTCAGGTCAAACAGCAGATTGTCCCGCAGCAGCCTGCAGATCAGCGGGGTACCCGGCCCCGGGCTGCCGGAATTTTTTTCATATCCCATGAGGATATTGCACTGGTAAAAGGAATCGGTGAACACCACGCAGTTGGGGTAATCGCTGAGCGTGTCCTCGATGGATTTGATGGCGGTCTGCAGCAGGTCGTCCATATTTTTCTCCATGGAAACCGGGAAATCCAGGGATTCGATGTGGACAGCAATGATCTGAAATTCCTCTCCGCGTAAGGGAATCTGGTAAAATTCAAATTTTTCCTTCAGCTGTTGCTCGTCCAGCGTCTGACGGCCGGAAACCAGCCAGTTCAGGAATTTGTCCCGGATCATCCGCTCGTTGAGCAATGCCTTGGAATACAGGGAGCTGATGTAGTTTTCCTTTTCCCGGGACGAGTCCAGCCGGGACAAAATTTTCTGAATCAGTTCCCGCAGTGATTCCGGCTCGATGGGCTTGAGCAGATAATGGGTAACGCCGATGTTCAGAGCCTGCTGGGCGCAGCCGAAGCTGTCGTTGACGGTCAGCAGGATGCACTGGACATCCGGATAATGTTCCTTTAGGATGGCGGCAAGCTCCAGCCCGTCCATGTTGGGCATGTTGATATCACAGATGATGATGTCCGGGACCGCCGATTTCAGCAAAGCCAGGGCAGAAATGCCGTCGCACGCGTCCGGAAGGACTGCAAAGTCCATTGACTGCCAGTCCAGAATCTGGTGAAGTCTCCGCAGAATCAGAGGATCGTCGTCTACAAACATGATCTTATACATATGCTGTTTATCCTTTCCTATACCTTATGAAACGGCCGCATGGCCATGACGGGGTGCCCTTGGGTATACCTTGTAAAACGGCCGCATGGCCATGATGGGATGCCCTTGGGTATCTATTTTGACAGGGTTTACAATGTCTTGGGAAAACGAACCTCAATCTGTGTTCCCTGCCCCTGTTCTGACTTTATGGAAATCCCGTATTTTTCCCCGTGCTTCAAACGAATCCTTTCCTGAATATTTTTCAGCCCGAAATGCTTGGGGATTGCCGTGGGAGCCGGTGCGAATATGGAGGAACGCGATCCCTCTGGAATGCCCTTTCCATTGTCGGAAATGAGGATGCAGACCGTCTGGTTTTCCAGGGTTCCTTCTATTTTAATCCGGCCGCTGTTTTTGAAGCCTGCGAAGCCGTGTATCACGGAATTTTCCACAATGGGCTGGAGAATCATTTTCAGGATCTTAAAATCCAGAATGTCCTCGTCCACCGTGATCTCATAGGTAAACAAATCCGGAATCCGGATCAGTTGGATCTCCAGGTAGGCCCGGATCAGTTCCAGTTCTTCCCGAATCGTAATGATATTGCGTCCCTTGCTCAGGATGGCCCGATAGTAACGGCCCAGATGGGATACCATGGCGGTGGCGGTTTCGTTTTTCTGATCCGTGATCAGGCTGCTGATGTTGTCCAGACAGTTGTATAAAAAATGCGGATTGATCTGGGCCTGCAGCATTTTCAGCTCATATTCCTTTTTCTGGGTCTGCTCGTTGTAGATCCTGGTGGTCAGTTCTTTGATATTGTGATTCATGACCCCGAAGCGTTCCGCCAGAAAACCGATCTCATCCCCGGAATGGACGGGAACCGGAAGGTCGAAATTGCCCTTTCCGGCTTCGTCTGCGTAATCCGCCAGCCGGATCACCGGACCCACGATGCTCTGGGCCAGCCGCGAAGAGAGAAGCACCCCTGCGGCCAGAACCAGGATGCCGATGATCAGAAGGAACAGCGCCAGGTTCAGGGCTTCTTTGTATATCCGGTAATAGCGCATCATGTAGACCACCAGGTAATCTCCGTTTTCCGTTTCGGAAGAAAGGAGTAGCATGTGTTCGGCCGTCGTTTCCTGCGGGATTTTTCCGCCTGATTTGTACTGCGTTTTCTGTTCCGGCTTCCCCATGCCCTCCAGCAGACCCAGGATTTCCGGGGACGCCGTTGTCTGCAGCTCGTCCCGGTTTTCGGAGGAAATGATGGTGCCTGCGCTGTCGATCAGCAGGAAGCATTCATTTTCTTCATCCGACACGGAATGATAGGAGTCATAAAAAAGGGATTCCTTGATGTCAAAGGTCAGAATCCCGAGGCAGCTCCCTGACCGGATATCAATCAGCGATTTGGACACGGTCAGGGCGGCGGCTCCGCTTTTGTCCGCCGGATATTCCAGGAGTATCCGCCCCTTCTCCGCCGCGATTTCCCGGTAGCGCGCGTCCATTTCCGCGTCCGGTGTGCGGATTTCGTCTGTCTTGATATCGAATACGCGGCCATCCCGGGTATGGATGTAGCCGCTGGAAATCAGGCTCTGGATCTCCATAATGTTGTGCACGGCATTGTGCATGGTGGAGGAAAACATATAGTTGCCGTAATTATTGTCCGGATACTCCGCACGGATCGCGTCCTGCAGCGCAGAGCTGGTGGAAAATGCCTTAATATTGTAGGTAATATTTGACAGGATCTGGTCTGTCTGGCCGGTTACAAGGGACAGCTTGTCCTTCGCGTTGTTCAGCGCCTCCGCCTTTCCGTTCCGGATGATCAGCGAGATGGATGAGACCAGGATCAGAAGGGTGGACAGCATGAGCAGGGGGAGAAAAACCGCAAGGATTTTTCTTTTCATATTCCAGTTGGTAAAAAAATAAGTTCTGCACATTGTGTATCCTCCCATTGTTCCCATTCAGGCCATTCTGATTCCATATCCCGTGTATCAGAATGCGGCCTGCAGCAATCGTCTTTCGAGAATTATTATATAATATGCGGGGATGCTTGAATACAAGAAAGGGATCAATTTTCTGATTTTTCCATATAGCGTCCGAAAATTCCATTCCGTTTTCGGCTGGAAGTGTATAAGATATTCTCAACAGCAATACAACAACAGGGAGGAAAGAAGAATGAACAAATGGAAAAAATTGACGTCACTTGCACTGGTCGGAATCATGGCCGGTTCACTTGCGGCCTGCGGAGGGGCAGGCGGTTCCGGGGATTCCGGCAGTTCAGGTTCGGAAAGCTCCGGCGGTACGGAGAGCGGCGCTGAAAGCAGTTCCAAAGATTCCGGAGAAAAGGTCAAACTGAATATGCTTTTCAACGACACGGATGAAAACGTGCAGGCGGAAATGGCATATGTGATGGAACATCTTCCGGAGGTCCTGCCGGATGTAGAGGTGGAGCTGGAAATGGTTCCCGGCGACGCACAGACCTACGAAACCAAAGTGCGCACCATGATCTCCGCAGGCGGCGACGGCCTGGATGTATGGTGGGAGCGAGGCGGAAGCTGGGCAACCCCGATCCTGGAATCGGAAAGCGCACTTCCTCTGGACGATTATCTGGAAGCAAGCGGCTATTGGGACAAGGTGATTCCGTCCGCAAAGCTGCCGGCAGAAGACGGACATACTTATTCCGTACCGTTTGAGGACATTTCCTATGAGATCGTCTTATATAATAAGAAGATTTTCGCAGACAACAACTTGGAAGTGCCGAAGACCGTTGCGGAGCTGAAAAGCGTGGTTGAGACGCTTGCCAAAACCGACATCGTGCCTATATCTGTAGGCGCCAAGGACGGCTGGTGCGCAGCCATGATGCTGGAAGGATTTGCCTATTCACTGGATCCGGAAATGACCGAAAAGATTGTGAACGGCGAGGCGAAGTTTTCCGATGAGCCTTATGCGGAAGCGGCAAATGTCATGAAAGAGCTTCTGGATATGGGCGCATTTTCCAAGAACGTGGCATTGACCGGGATCGACGAAGCGCTTCCGATGTTTGAGACCGGAAAAGCGGCCATGATGGCAAACGGCTCCTGGGCGGTAGCGTCCGGCGCGGAAAAAATGGGCGAAGATTTCGGATATTTCTATTATCCGGTCATCCGCGACGAGGATGTGGATGTCTATGGAAAAAATGTAGCCGGCGGTGTAAAACAGAACTCCGGAATGATGGTCTATGCGGGAACCAAGCATCCGGACGAAGCGGCTGCACTCTGCGAGGCGGTTGCGGAGCTCCGCTGCAAATACGTTTACGAGGAAAAGGGAAATCCGTTTACCGTATACAAAGCGGGCGACCTGGGATGGACCTATGACAGCGATTTTGCGGAGCCGGTGGCGCAGCTTGCCGAGGATATGCAGAATTTCGAGTATGTATACGGACTGGTTCAGGATGTAATGCCCACTGCGGCGGCTTCCTCCGGTATCATGCAGGCTACGAGCAAGTTTATGACAAATACACCGGATTACACGGTGGACAGCTATCTGGAAGATATGGATAAAGCGGCGTTGGAAGAATAGCTCCGGCGAGGCGGGCCGGCGGTACTGCATTTCGCGGATACTGCCGGCTTTTTGATACCATTGTATTTTGATACTATTGTATGCGGAGAAACGGCCGGCGGCAGGTTTTTCCCATTGAGGCAGTATGGCGCGGCAGACCGATACGGGCGTCTGCGTGTGCCGATTTCTAAAATTCGAGACAGGAGTTACGCTATGAAAAAAGTACTTGGAAATAAATGGTATATTTTTTTGCTGAGCGCCCCGGCGCTGATCTTGCTTGCGGCATTTGTCGTCTATCCGATCTTCAATATCGTGGTCATGTCGCTGCAGAAAACCAACGGTCTCACGCCGCCGGAATGGATTGGGCTGGAAAATTTTAAAACCCTTTTGCAGGATGAAGCATTTATCCGTGCAAATCTGGCATCCCTGGGGCTTTGCCTTCTGGCGGTGCTCTGCAATGCGGTGCTTGCTGTCATCGTGTCAATCCTGCTCTGCACACTGGGGCCCAGGACGCAGAAGATCCTGAGAACCGCATTTGTCATCCCCCTTGTCCTTTCTATTTCCGTAATCTCACAGCTCTGGCTGACTATTTATCATGCGGACTGGGGGCTGCTGAACTATTTCCTGAAAATGATCGGGCTGGGATTTCTGCAAAATGAATGGCTGATCAATCCGAAAACCGCCATGATCTGTATTGCCATTGTGGGAATGTGGTGGATGTTCGGCATGGACCTGCTGATGTCCTATTCCGGGATCAAGGCGATTCCTGAGAGCTATTTTGAGGCAGCCCAGCTGGATGGGGCCGGATTTTTCAATACGGTGCGTTATATCACGCTTCCGCTTCTGCGGGACGTGGCAAAGACCTGTGTGACGGTTTCCGCAATCGGCGGCCTGTTTACATTTCCCCAGGTATTCATCATGACCGGCGGCGGCCCCGGAGACCTGACTCAAACCGTCATGATGTACATGTACCGGCAGGCGTTTTCCAACCAACGGTACGGCATGGCTTCTGCTGTCGGAATCCTGGTGATCGCCGAGACCTGCGTGGTTCTGGGCGGCATCGGCTGGCTGTTCAGGCAGGGGAAATACAGGGAGGACTAAGGCGGCCGGGAGTACAGCGCCGGCCGCAGCCGCAAAGGGACAGATTTCCTCATGCGGCTGTGCGCATCTTATGATACTGAGCGGCAGGTTGATCTGGCGGTCAGTATCCATCGGTTATAGATACAGGAGGACAAACATTATGAGAATCCGGCAAAAATGGATCAAAGGAATCCTGACGGTCATCTTCGGGATCTGCGCGGCCACTTCGGTGTACCCGCTGCTGTGGATGCTGATCAATTCATTTAAAGATACGTCAGAGATCATGACAGGAGAATCCTTCGGGCTTCCCCATGTCTGGAAATTTGCAAACTACACGGACGCGATTTTTAACCGGGATATTCTGAAATTTTTTGTAAACAGCATCATCGTGACCGGCTTTACCCTGCTGCTGACCGTGACAGCGGCGATCATGCTTTCCTACGCGCTGACGCGGATGCAGTGGAAGCTGTCCGTGCATGTGAGCAAAATGGTGACTCTGGGGATTCTGCTCCCCTCCCAGATCGTCATTGTCCCTATCTTTATGATGCTCCGGGAAATGCACCTGATCAACAATCCGCTGTCCCTGATCCTGACCATCTCGGCCTTTAATATTGCCATGGCCACATTGATGTGCAGCAGCTTCCTCTCCGGGATTCCCCTGGAAATGGAGGAGGCCGCGGTGATGGACGGGGCCGGGATCTTCACGATCCTGTTCCGGGTCATTGTGCCCATGATCAAGCCCGCCGTAGCTACCATGTGCATCAATACCTTTATCAACAGTTGGAATGAATTTATCTACGCGCTGGTGCTGATCAGCGGGGAGAAGTACCGTACGCTCCCCATCGCGCTGATGAATTATTCCTCCGGAAAATACGGCACGGATTACGGCGGAATGTACGCGGCCATGGTGATCACGAGTATCTTGCCTGTGCTGCTGTTTGTGTTCTTCAGCAACCAGGTGGAAAAAACATTTTCGGCGGGGGCGATATTGAAGTAAGTATGAAAGCTTTGTAGGACTTGTAGAGTGCAAAAGGGCATAAAATCCCCCTCCCCATGAAAAGGGGCTTTTTAAATGGGATACGATATGATACAATAA
>NZ_JBQIKP010000079.1:0-12193 GCF_056796775.1 Schaedlerella sp. | reverse complement strand
GGCCTTGGAACGGAAAGAAATAGCGGCCTGAAAATATTTTATAGGCTAAAGTATTGATTTTTCAATGTGCAAATCCCATTTTTGATGTGGGAAGTTTGAGTTAATAACAAGTGTTAACTAATAACATGTGTTTGAACAATATGCAAGGGGCAGATCAGTGAAGATGAATTCACGGCATATTCTGCTGCATTTGGAAGTAAAATTCGAACCACTCTGCACGCGGATCGGAGTACGGTAGGGGGACTGAACGCCCTTGTAAACGAGATGAAGGAGAATATTTCGAAGGGAATCGCCAATACTCCTGACAATCCGAAAACAAAACTTTTCGCAGGCGGAATAGAAGTGACGTGGAAAGAATGGATGAATATGCAGAAGACGGGAGAGTACATCGACAATTTTTTAGATGCCGGAGGTTCGGGTACCTATAATACTTATGCCAACATAGGGATTGCGAGGGCCTATGTACATAAATCAGGTCTGGGTCTCGCGGAAGATCAGGTAAAGGTTTTAAGTGAAGCGGTAGAAAAGAAGATAGACAGGAGCCGGGCTACGCAAGTTCTTATGTGTATGAGAAAGAGCGAAATTCCAAGGCAGGGTTTCAGGCTATTTGGAATGGAACATATTAGTAAAAAGTGGATTTCACGACAGCCCCCTTCTTACGCTTCAACTGCTCCAAGCACAGGATGCGTCCTGCTTTGGAGCAGTTCCTTTTTCGTTTATTCCTGAGCCGCGAGCAGGTCTTCGAGCACATCCTCCACCGAGTCCGTCACATAGGTGGAATAGTAAAAGATACCCGGCGCGGAGTTGGACATGGCATAGCTGGTTCCCACGGTCTGCAGCATCTCCACATCGTTGTACTGGTCGCCGAACGCCATGCATTCCTCGGGCCGGATCTGCAGCACATCCAGGAGCTTCAACAGGGCAGTCCACTTTGATCTCCGAGCTGAACTTTGCCTTCAGATGGTGGAGATATTTGTCTATGATGTGGGGGCCGTCCTTTTTCACTTCGTCGATGGTCCGGCGGATCAGCTCGGGGGCGATCACCGTACGGGAGATTACGTTTCCTTTGTGAATGCAGATCGAGCCGTTTTCCGCGATATAGGAGATCTGATCCTTCACAGGCTTAAAAAGATTTACTTCATTATCATACTGGCGTCCGCTGGAAGCGACGAACACAATGCCTTTTTCCGTCAGCCTCCGAACCAGATCCAGGGCGCGGGGAGTCAGTTCCTGGGCCCCGTTCTGAAGTAGCGTCCCGTCCAGATCACTTGCCACTAATTTTATCATATGCCGCGCCATCCCTTTCAGAACAATGTGATTATTCACAGTCACTTCACACAAATGCGCAAAAACAGCGTTTTTGCCGTGCTATATTATGGCGCAGTTTTGCCTTCTTGTAAAGCAGTTTTTCATGAAAGGTCAAAAACCCCGTCCTCGGCGTTACTGTTCACACCCTTTGGGTGCTCCAGTAACAGTATCCAGCCCATTTTAAGTCGCCTTCGGCGAGGGGCTGGATATTATGGCAAGTGTTACTTTATTGGCCGGACGCCGTGCAGCAAGTGCACGGCACCGTGTGAACAGTAACAATAATTAATTGTCCGTATACCTGATAGAACTTTCGGGTACCCTCCTGAAACAGAAGGTATCATTTCCAAATAGGAAGCCTGCGGGTAATGGTGTAATGCATAAATTTCAGTATAATGAATTGTAAGAAAAAAAGACCGAAGGAGCACGATCGTATGAGAACAATTAAGAGCACCCCAAAAAAAGACGGATTTTACATGCCCGCGGAATTTTTACCGAGGAAACAGGATTTTCTGATCTGGCCGGAGAGGCAGGATACCTGGCGGGACGGAGGAAAGCCCGGACAGAGGGTATTGGTGGAAGTGGCAAAGGAGATCATCAAGCACGAAGCGCTGACCGTTTTCTGTTCCGCGGACCAGTATGAGAATGCCAGGGCGCGTCTTCCGGAGGAGGTCCGTGTGGTGGAGATGACGATTGACGATGCCTGGGCGCAGGACAAGGGACCTTTCTATGTAGTCAATGACGAAGGCGAGATGCGCGGTGTCACATGGGGCTGGAACGCTTACGGCGGACTGGAAGGCGGACTGTATTTCCCGTGGAAACGCGATCAGGAATTTGCAACTAAGCTCCTTGACCTGGAAAATTATGACCGCTATGACGCAAGAAATGTGGTTTTCGAGGGCGGAGCCATGCAGATCGACGGCGAAGGTACTTTGATTGTAACGGAAAACAGCGTCCTCAACCAGAACCGGAATCCGAAGCTGACAAGAGAAGAGATCGAAGAATATTTTAAAGAATATATGGGACTGGAAAAAGTGATCTGGCTGAAAGACGGAATGGCGTTTGACGAGACAGACGGCCACATTGATGATGTCTGCTTCTTCGTCCGGCCCGGCGTTCTTGCCCTTTCCTGGACAGATGATCCGGAGAATCCCCAGTATCCCAATCTGAAAGCCGCTTATGATATTCTGAGCGAAGCTACAGACGCGAAGGGACGCAAATTTGAGATCCATAAGATTCCAATCCCCGCAGTGCTGCATATTTCCAAGGAGCAGAGCGAGGGCGTTGATATTTCCGAAAGCGCTTCTTCCCGTGAAGACGGGCTTCCGCTGGCTGTCACCTATATCAACAGCTACTTTGTGAACGGCGGCCTGCTTGTACCGCAGTATGACGATCCCATGGATGAAGTGGCCTGCAAGATTTTTAAAGAAATTATGCCGGAACGGGAGATCATCAAGATCTACACCAAGGAATGGTCCATGTGCGGCGGAAATATCCATTGCATGGCATTGCAGCAGCCGGATCCGGCAGCAATCGCGGCATTAAAAAAGTAATAATGTACCTGCGGGGAGACTGAGCAGATACAAAATAGAGTGATTTTTTTCAGGGTGGTATGTCGGGGTATGACTACGGCATGCCGCCCATTACTTTTCATATATGAATCTGGAAAGGAAGTGGAATAACATGGGAGAAACGCAGGAGAAAAAAGTAAGTCTGGTACAGACCATTTTATTTACAATATGCAGTGTCCTTGTATTGGATTCCCTGGCAGGGGCGCCCGCCTTTGCGGGAGTAAGATCCATTACAATGTGGCTCATTTTCGCAGTCATTTTTTTCATACCCTACGGCCTGCTGAACGCAGAGCTCGGCAGCACCTACCCGGACGCGGGCGGGATCACGTCATGGTGCACCCGCGCGTTCGGAGAGCATGTGGGGGTGCAGGTGGGCTGGTTTTACTGGATCAACGTGGCATTCTGGATGCCGGCGGTATTTCTGACCTTTGCGTACTGGCTCAGCTTTTAAGATCACATCCATGAGCGATATGTCCTCCGGACTGGCGATCATCGTATACAATCTGCTTGGATTTGAGCTGATCGGTTCCATCGGCGATAAGATCGACAACCCGGAAAAAACAATCCCGAAAATGTCTATCCTGGCCGGCGTTGCGATCACCGTCCTGTACGTGATCGGCACCTTCGGCATGCTGGCGGCGCTTCCGGCAGAAACGATCGATACCATGGACGGATTTTACTATGCGCTGGAAGTGCTGTGCTCCGTGTTCGGCGCCGGCCAGAAGCCGATCCTGGGAATCCTGGTGATCGTGTCCTGCCTGACCCTGGTTTCCAACATGATCTCCTGGACCCTGGGCGCAAATGAAAGCCTGATCGCAGCGGAGCTGGACAAACGGAACCGTTTTCTCGGCGCAAGGAGCAGATACGGCACCGCGGGAAATCTCTACATCGTGATGGGAGTCCTTTCCACCGTGCTCCTGATCCTGAATTTCCTGCTGGGGAGTGAAGAGGCAAACGCCATTTTCTGGGACATCTTTTCCTTCAGCCTTGTGATCTTCATGATCCCTTATCTGGTGATGTTTGCGGCGGCAATCCGACTGCGCTACAGCGACGCAGAGAGAAAGCGCGTGTACAAGGTGCCGGGCGGCAACGCGGGGATGTGGGTCTGCGGGATCCTCTGCTTCGGCTGTATCTGCATCTGTCTGTACTATATGTTCGCGGACGACATCGCCGCAGGAAATCGGTTTGCGTTGTGGGTAAAGATCATTGGAACGGTTCTTTCGGCGGCAGTGGGGGAATATCTGTACCGCGCCGGGGGGAAGAAGTGTTAGATATCACACCTTGGCCAGACGTGTCCCGGGAAAATCTGAAGCAGCAGATTACACAGCTGACATAAACACATTGCAGGCTTCAATCCACAATCTATTCGACTGTGAATTGAAGCCTGCCGCATTTATTGGGCTCATGTAGAAACAGCTTCCTTAAAATTTCACGATGCAAGAATCCTTTTTTCTAATTCGCCAATGAAATATTGATAGCTGGGAGAAATATTTTCATGCAAACGCAAACATCTTCCTATTTTATCAGCCCATTCACATTTCGCGTCTCCAATCTCAGAATAATTTCCTACAGCTCTTTTTTTCAGCTTTAAATACCCCTGCGGATAGACAATATCCGCCAATACCTCCCATGTTTCGCAAATTGCATCCTGCTTATACTTTTTCATAAACTGCATCTTTGCATTGGGATACGCTTCCCGAATAGCCTGGGAATCACCTAACAGCCAGGCCTCCATCTCTTTTACTGCTATACAGAACACATAGTCACATAAGACGATATTCGAAACCGCCACATTCTCTAATTGCTGCCTGAACTGCAGTACGTCTCTTTTATCGTTATCCAAAACGATGATCAATGCTGCCGATTCCATATTCTGCAGCACCTTGCTGAATCCCTTCATAAATGCAGGAAGGTCATTCAATAATTTTCCAGTCTTTCGCTCCCATACGCTCCCCTTTCTGCTCAAATGTCCAATCCCGCCAAAAAATTTTACATTCCAGATGATTTCTTTATCTCTATACTGCTCTGCTAATTTTTCCATAACATGATTCACTAATATACTTGTCGAACCATCCTCTATCAAAAACTGAAAATACATCTATTCCTCCGTGCTCTCGAAATATCTGCTGTACCACATGTCCCCCACTGCTACTCCTTCTTCTGCCAATTCCTTTACAAAAGCAAACTCCGAAGCCCGCTTTACCTCTGAACAGCCACCATTATTTTTTGTTAAGACCCATACATCATCAGGCCCTAATGCATTTACAAAAAAGGGACTGTGTGTTGTAATGAATAACTGCTTGGCATACCCATTCCCAACATTTTTTTTCATTTCTTCCGCAAGCTCTCCCAGATAGTGATGATATAACCCATTCTCCGGCTCCTCTATAAATACCAGCTGCCGTGGATTCTTTTCATGAAGCAGTAAATAATAAGCAAAAAGCTTCAAAGTTCCATCGGACATTCTCTGAGAATAAAACGGACGTTCAAACCCTTTTTCATAAAAGCGGAGCATCATTTGCCCATTTTCAAATTTCTGCGGCTCAATCTTTTCGATTCCGGGAAGCTTGGATTGAATTTCCTGCAAAATCTTCTCAAATCCCTTCTTATTTTCCCGATACATATATTGCGCGACATTGTTGATGTTGCTGCCGATCCGGTCTAAATGTGCCTGCGGCGCCGCAGTCTGCAGTTTCCTTGCCGCATCCGGGGAGAAATAGCAGAGATACCAGCTTTTCAAAAAGGACAAAAACTTTTCGATACGATCGTACTGTTTCATTGCTCCCAAAGTAACAATTCCAAGACGCCGAATATCGGAAAGCTGAACCTCTACCTTTTTACCAGTGATATTGCCGTCGTCATCCTGGCCTCCATCATCATTTCCCTCAAATGCATATCCGTTCCCCTCCTGCAGATACATAAAAGTTCTCGGTCTTCCATGCTTCTCTACCCGCTGTCGAAGCCTCTCCCTTTTTACATAGGGACGTCCCATCTTATCCAGATCAATTTCCAGTTCATAAGTGATCGGCCGTGTTTTCCCTGACTCACGGTAGTATAATTCAAACAATATCGGCTCAGCGGCCCCCTGTGAGATCAGCCTTTCAAATCCACCTCGGTTGTTCGCGTCGCAGGCAGCCTCCACTCCCATTTCCAGACAGTCCGCTATGAATCCGAAGGCATCTGCCAGAGTGCTTTTTCCATTCCCGCTTGGCCCAATGACCGCAACCAGATTTCCAAGCGCCTTTGCATTCTGATTCGTTCTTGTCTTTCCGAGTACAATATCTTTTAATACCCCATAATTCTGAATCTTTATTCCTTCTATCTTTCCCATGCTTCTCTCCGTTCTCAAAAATTAGTATGAAAAAAGTCCTATACGGCGTCAGGCTGAAAAGCAGCCTGTATACATCTTATGCTTGTGCCCATCTTTCATAGAGCATTTCCTCATTATATATTTCTATAATAGCATTAAGACAGAAAATTGGCAATTCAGCAAAAATCTATTTTTATCTTCCGCCTATCCCGCAAAATCAACCACCTGTCGCAAATCTATTGCGCCCCGCATCTATTTTTTCTATAATGCAGTCACAGGTTCGAACCATACGAGGAGGTGAATTCCATGCAGGTTGAAATCAAGATCGATCCGTCCCAGCCAGAGCCGAAGGTCGTCATCACCGCCGCATCCATGACGGAAGAGGTGAACCGGATCGTCAGAAGGCTTTCCGATGAGATTCCGCAGGCGATCTCCGGCACCAGGGACGGCAAGCTGGAGGTACTGGAGCCGGAGGATCTGATACGTATCTATGCCGCTTCCGGAAAGGTATTCGCAGTCACCGGCAAAGGCGAATACACCCTGCGGCTCCGGCTGTACGAGCTGGAGGAGCGGCTCAGTCCCCACCAGTTTGTCCGGATCTCCAATTCGGAGATCATCCATTTAAAAAAGGTCGTCAACTTTGATCTGAGTTTTGCAGGCACGATCTATGTAAAGCTGTCAAACGGCACGGTGACCTATGTATCCAGGCGGTATGTTTCAAAAATCAAAAAAGTTCTGGGAATATGAGGTGATGAATATGAAAAAGAAAATCATTTTGCGGGGAGCTCTGGGATTTCCGCTGGGGATCGCGGTTGGATATGTGATCACGATCTGCACATCCCTGATCTGGGCAGACGGCTATTATTCGCCCTGCGTCCCCGAGCTGATCGAAAGCATGGGAAATGAAATCTATGCTGTTGTTCTGCAGGCGCTGCTCTGCGGGCTGCTGGGCACCGGCTTCGGAGCCTGCTCGGTGATCTGGGAAATGGAACACTGGAGCATCGTAAAGCAGACCGGGATCTATTTCCTGATCGTCTCCGCGGTCATGATGCCGATCGCCTATCTTCTGTACTGGATGGAGCACAGCATCGCGGGCTTTCTTGAGTATCTGGGGATATTTGTCCTGATCTTTGCTGTGATATGGATCTCACAGTTTCTACTCTGGAAGAAAAATGTGGATAAGATGAACGCATGTATCGGAAAGGCAAGGGACGGGCTTTAAGCCTGTCCCCTGCCCCGTAATCTCACTGCCCCCGCTTTTTACGGCGCTCCGCAAGCTGGGCCGCAAAAATGTTCTGGGTGATCTTGTCCTGATCCTCTTCGTTCAGCTCTAAAAACCGGCAGCCATATTCATATTTTGAGCCTTCTCTCTCGAAGACGCGCAGCACTTCGCAGAACATCACGGACATCGGCCTGTCCTCCAGAAGCTGCACCTTCAGCAGGAATTTATCCCCTTCATGATATAATTGCTCTGAGAGGATGCGGGCGCCCCCGACACTGATATTCAGCATTTTACAGTCCTGCTCCCTGGCGGAAAATCCGCCGAATGTGGTAACGACCGCGTCAAGATTCGTTTCCAGTCGGAAGAACGCGCGGTCATTTCCGATCCGGGTAACCGTTAATTCTTCCACCTTCCATGTATGTTTTTCTTCGGGCGTAATGAAGCCCTCCATATAAACCGCTTTTCTTTCGTGGTCATTGTACCCGCGGATCCTGACATGGAGCGGTTCCTTCTGCTTCTCTTCTTCCGAATCCTTCTCCTTCTCAGCCTGCTCCGCCAGCATCCTGGCAAATACCACTTCCAGGGACTCCGGCCCTGCATTTGCGCCGCTTCCCGCTTCCTGCGTCTTCCCGTCTTCTTCCTCTTCGGTATATTGCTGCAGTATCTCTTTGGAACGCTCCGTCTCCGAATATTGCTGCAGCACTGCCTGATTTTCCCGCAGGTTCACCAGCTTTGCGACAAAAAGCAGCTCGCCTTCAAAGGTCGTTACCTCTACACGCATACCGGAATAAGCCGTAATCTCCGCTTGGCTGTTTTCTTCTGTCTTCTGTTCATTTTCCTTCGGCTGTTCCTTGCTGCCCTTTCCAAATAGGCCAAATAGACGCATCTTCTTACCTCCTGATCCTGTCACACATCATTTTTCATGCAGCTGCTTCATTTTCTCGTCCGCCCAGATCACTCTGTTGCGCCCGCTTTTTTTCGCGTCGTACAGCATCGTATCCGCAATTTTTAAGTAAGAGTCATAGGAGCTTTCCCTCTGCGGCATGACAGTCACGCCCCCGATACTGACCGTGACCCATTGGGAAACGGAAGGGTCATGAGGAATGTGGAGATTCTCGATCTCCTGCCGGATTTTTTTCAGATGCGCAAATGCTTTCTCAGCGCTGTCTCCCAAAAGGATCACTACAAATTCTTCCCCTCCGTAACGGGCCAGGAAATCCGTACTGCGCTTCAAATGCGCAGCCGCTGTCTTTGCTACCGCTTCAATGACTTTATCCCCCGCGGGATGGCCGAATGTGTCATTGTATACTTTGAAGCGGTCAATATCAAACATACAGATCGTAAACGGGACCCGCAGGCGAATCGCTTCGTTCCATTTCGTAATACTGTAGTCCTCATACTTCCGCCTGTTCGCGATTCCCGTCAGCTGATCCGTCATGGATTGCTGCTCGATCTGCCGCCGGTATTTATACAGCTTGACATGGGTATTGACCCGCGCTTTTATGATCCGTGCGTGGAACGGCTTTGTAACATAATCCACCGCCCCCAGGATCAGACCATACTGCTCGTTCTCGATGTCAGTCAGGCTGGTGATCAGGATCACCGGTACACTTTGGGTAATGATCTCCTCCTGCAGCTTTTTCAGCAGCGTAAAACCGTCCATCCCCGGCATCACGACATCCAGCAGGATCAGGGAATAATTTTCAGTGCTGGCAAGGCTAAGCCCCTCCTCCGCCGTATGCGCGGTGGTGATCTCATACTCGTCCTCCAAAATGGTTTTTAACTGGGCTGCCTGCAAGATACTGTCATCAACGATCAAAATTTTTTCCATAGTGATTCCTGTCCTTTCTTAAATCCCTGTTCCGTAAGTAAATGTTTATTTACTGCATACGCCAAAAATATGCCCCACGTTGATTCAGAAGGGCATATCTTCATTTTTCAATTCTTTTTCCCTTTTTGGCTTTCTCCGGCTTCAGATAACCGCTCAGTCCGGTACACAGCAGTCTGAATACCGTGTCTTCCGTCTCCTGATCGTCCGGGAGCACGCCCTCTACTACATACTTGGCATACAGCACGGTGCATGTAAGGATATGAAGCCACAGCAGATCCTGATTGATTGTTTTCAGGCGGGGAAACATCGCCTTGAATGTATGTACCATACCGACGAAGGAGCTGAAATAACTCGTGTCCCGGGTTTCATGATATTTCGGGAAAAAGGTGCTGTCTCGAAACCGATGATAGAATACCGTCTCATCCGGATGCGCCACCCAAAAACGGAAATACGGCAGCCACAGGCTTTTCACCGTTCCGATCGGATCGGCGGCCATGGCCACAGGGTTGAACTTTAAATGCTCGAAGATCTCTGCCGCCTGCTTGTCCACATAGGTAAAGCATTCCTCGATCAGCTGGTCCTTGCTGTTGAAGTGACGGTACAATGCCCCGGGGGATATCCCCGCCAGATCGCTGACATTCTGGATCCGCACCCCTTCCAGGCCGTACTCCCGCACAGCCTTCATTGCGGCGGAAATAATCCGGGTTCTGGTGTCATCCAACGTCAACCACCTCTCTCCAAAAATGATTTTGTTCCATGAAATTTCTGTAAAAATTATACATGGTTCAGGTAGTGTTGGCAATACCTATTTTGAAATGTTTTCAGTAATTTTTCATGGTTTTAAAGCAGATTCCAAGATTTGTATGCCGCTCAAGAGAACGCCTCTCCGCTTTTATATATTCCCATGATTCTCTAAAATCACTGCATACGGAGAAATCTGAATCTGATATGAATGTCAGAAAATCTTCCACAACTGCCATCTCTGGAATATATGCACCGTCCATATCAATAAGATGGATCTCTTCCTGGATATCCGCTGCTCTATACGATTTTTTTACGAGCCACTGATCTCACCTGCCTCTCTGAATGCTAAGCTCCTTCAAGCCGATCCGAAGCCTGGGAACCATCTGCTCCAGAACAATGTTCATATCACGGATTACCTTTTCCACAATTTCCACGGCTTCTTTTGGAATCAAGGCAGAATCTTCCAAAGGAAGCATCATCTGCCCCGCTGTCCTTCCCTGCATATTTGAAGGCCAAAGGAAGCGCTTTCATGCTGATCATCCCCGTATTTGCGGCACCATCATCTATAGATTATCCGGCAAGAGCGCTGATAAACGGCGTGGTCATGACCTTATATACAAAAGAGGATACCCCTATTATGGTCTACCCAGGGGCATCCCATTATGGCCATACGGCCGTTTCACAAGGTATAAAATCCACCCGTCCCGTATGGATATGATTTATGAGATGCCATTTGATATAAATATATACCAGTATCTATAGAAAAAAGTTTCATGGTCTTTCTTTTTACCTTCTCATCCTATGATATATCAAACTCTGCAAATTGCCAGGTTTAATCCGCTTCCGTTTTCCGTTACTATTTACTTTGAAAGGCAGGGGATTTTCAAAAATGCTGCGCTATGTTATAATATGAATTACGCTGAAGCGCAAGCAGGGGAGGACAATATATTGAAGTATCAATGGGAAACCGCACCGGACATTTATATTGGCGACGATCTTCACAGGCGTTTTGTATTAGGCGTTTCCGGGAATCATCCGCTTATCTGCTTCGGCGTGAATCCGAGTACCGCTAATCATGAATACGCAGATAAAACATTACATATGGTTGAGCAGATTGCAAAGCGAAATGGTTTCGACAGCTGGATCATGTTCAATGTTTATCCGCATCGCTCTACTGATCCTAAATGCCTGCCCTGTTCTCGGGATGATGATCTGCATCATGAGAATCTGCGTTATATCGAGCGATATCTGCGGGAAGCGGATTTAACCCTGTGGGCGGCCTGGGGAGAGCCCATTACGGAACGTGATTATCTGATCGATTGCCTATATGATATTTATGGGATCGCCAACAAGTATTCCTGCCGATTTATTGCTTTCGGAAAGGAAGAAAATGGAGTCATAAAATCTACTACCAGGCATCATCATCCGCGGCATCCCTCGCGGCTTCCGCTCTCGGCAAAGTCAGTGAGCTTTGATGTCACACATTACTGGGCAGAGTAAAAAGGAGTATTTGAAAATGATCGAAACCGATAGCCTTATTCTTGATAAAGCAAAATTTTCGGACTGGGAAGAAATGTACCGCAATGTCTGGTCGCAGCCGGAAAGCGCAAAGTATATGGCCTGGAATATTACGGAAACCGAAGAAGACGCTAAAATAAGAATCTTGAAAACCATTTCGTTTCAGAAAGAACATGACACCTATCTCGTTTATGAAAAATCAAGCGGTAAGGCGATCGGGTTCGCCGGTGTAGAAAAGGTCGGTCCTTACGTATATCAGGAAGCCGGGATCTGTCTGGGGCCGGATTATGTGGGAAAGGGGTTTGGTAAACAGATCCTTCGATGCCTGATTCAATATTGTAAAGAAGAATTCGGCGCAAAAGAATTCATTTATTCGGCAAGAGAGGAAAACAGGGCTTCTATTTTTTTGGCAAAGTCCTTCGGGTTTTTGCTGACCTCTTCGGCAGATAAAATAGACAGCAAAGACGGACAGCATTATACTCTATTGCAATATAGCTTGAAACTATAATTTCAGGTAACATTGAGACTAGTACAGTATTGCGTAATTAACGGTGAATTCTGCGCCTGATATTTCTGCCAGTTCTGCGTTGTCGTCAATCAACGATGCCACCGCATCGCCTCTTTCCTCCGCCTTGTCCTGACAAAAATATCAGGCACATGATTCACCATTATATACGCAATGCTGTACTAGA